>NZ_JAPEHY010000028.1:0-69303 GCF_028823715.1 Shewanella sp. K8 | reverse complement strand
AGTCAGCAAATACCATGGCACTTCCTTTAACGCCCAGTACCGCCGTGCAAGTTCCAGTTTTTCGATGGTTCTAGGGTTTGAAAGATCTGAAGAGGTTTTTACCTGAATAGCCATTCTTGGAAGCTCAGGCTTATTAGTGTCCACTAGAAAATCCGTGGACATGACTTGAATTTGTCCTCGTACTTCGGGATGATGGATACGCGCTTGCACTGCAAGTTCAATGGTATCTTCTAGTCGGAGAGGATATTGCTCCCGGATATCAGTGACAGATGGATTCCAATCAAACAGAAAGAACGCTGCCAGCTCTAAGTCTGACAACAGATGGTGGGTTCGTTGAGTCTGAAATCCCCAGATACGGTGAGATCGTCCTGCAGAAGGCAGGTCTCTGACTGTCAGCCAGGGTTGGTAATCTTTTCCTGAACCCTGTCCGCGACCCTGTTTAACCCATTTCAGGGAACGAGAATCAAGGGATAAGCTGGTCAAGCTCCGTACCTCCGACATTTGCGAATAAAGTATACGGAGCCAAGTTACCAGCTTTATTTACTAGTTACCAACTATATTTAAAAGTAACCTACTTTATTTTAATCCCACACAGGCTTGAGCTTGATTCCGGCCAATTACTCCACAGTAACCGACTTGGCCAAGTTTCTTGGCTGATCCACATCAGTCCCTTTGATCAGGGCAACATGGTATGACAGCAACTGCAGCGGAATGGTGTAAATAAGCGGTGCCATAAACTCATCACAATGTGGCACAGGAATTACCTTCATGGTGTCATCGGATGCAAATTCAGCATCAACATCAGCAAACACATACATCAAGCCACCACGGGCACGCACTTCTTCCACATTGGACTTGAGCTTTTCAAGCAGTTCATTATTGGGTGCCACCACTATCACAGGCATGTCGGCATCGATCAGCGCCAATGGTCCATGTTTCAGCTCTCCGGATGCATAAGCCTCGGCATGAATATAGGAAATCTCCTTCAGCTTCAGCGCGCCTTCCATCGCTATGGGGTACTGATCGCCACGTCCCAGGAACAGGGCATGGCTCTTATCGGCAAAGTCTTCTGCCAACTCAGCAATGGCATCATCCAACCCCAGAGCCTGCTCCACTTTAGCCGGCATAGACTGCAGACTCTGGGCGATTGCCGCCTGCATTTCCACACTCATGCTGTTATAACGTCCCAGTGCCGCCGTCAGCATCAACAAACCGGCCAACTGCACGGTAAAAGCCTTGGTGGAAGCCACACCTATCTCGGCACCGGCTTTCATCATATATGCCATGTCGGACTCGCGAACCAGCGAGGACCCGGGGGCGTTACATATGGTCAAGGTTGCCTTGTACCCCATCTCTTTGGCCAAACGCATTGCCGCCAGGGTATCGGCCGTTTCACCGGATTGAGAAATGGTGACCAACAGGCTGTTGGGGAACAGATGCGACTTGCGGTAGCGGAATTCAGAGGCGATTTCCACATTACAGGAAACACCGGCCCAATCTTCCAGCCAATAACGTGCCGCCATACCGGCATGGTAACTGGTACCACAGGCAATGATCTGTACGTGTTTGATATCTTTGAGAAGCTCGTCTGCATTATCACCAAAGGCACTATCCAGCACCTGCTGTTGGGCAATTCGTCCTTCGAGAGTACGGGCCAGCGCCATTGGCTGCTCATAGATCTCTTTTAGCATATAGTGACGATACTCGCCCTTGTCACCGGCATCATGGGTGATTTCCGACTCTTTCTTTTCACGTATTACCGGGTTACCGTCCAGATCATAGATATGGACCTCACGGCGAGTCACTTCGGCAACATCGCCCTCTTCCAGGAAGGCAAAAGTACGGGTCACCGGCAGCAGCGCCAACTGATCCGAGGCGACGAAGTTTTCTCCCAGGCCAAAGCCTATTACCAATGGGCTGCCACTGCGGGCGACCACCAGCCGTTCAGGGTCACGGCGGTCGATGACCACAGTGCCATAGGCACCTTCCAGTTGTTTGACCGTGGCTTGTACCGCCGCCAGCAAGCCGGGGGCAGACTTAAGCTCATGGTCGACCAGATGACAAATAACTTCTGTATCTGTATCTGAGTTGAACTGATACCCCAAGCCCTTGAGCATCTCCCGCAATTTAGCGTGATTTTCAATAATGCCGTTGTGCACCACGGCTATGTCGCTGCCGGATTGATGTGGATGCGCGTTGCGCTCACTGGGCTCACCATGGGTCGCCCAACGGGTATGGGCGATACCTGTACCACCGGCCAAAGGAGCAGTTTGCAAAGCATCGGCCAACTCCTGCACCTTGCCAACTCTGCGGGTACGGGTCAGTTCACCTTGGTGAATGACAGCCACACCGGCCGAATCATAGCCACGATATTCCAGGCGTTTCAGCCCCTCTATCAAGATTTCAACTACATCCCGCTGCGCTACTGCGCCAACAATTCCACACATATCAATATCTGCTTAATTTAAAGTTTATGCTGTAAAAGGGGCTAAGATCAGCTTTACCCCTTGATTTGAAATACTTTCAGCGGCTGCATCAGGCAGCCTGTCATCTGTCACCAGGGTCGTGACCAACTCCCAGGGCAACTCAAGATTAGGAATTCTGCGACCCACCTTTTCCGATTCGAGCAACACCACCACATCCCTGGAGACTTCCGCCATCACCCGGCTGAGTCCAATCAACTCATTGAAAGTGGTGGTGCCTCGCTGCAAGTCAATGCCATCGGCACCGATAAAAAGCTGGTCAAAGTTGTAGGAACGCAATACTTGCTCAGCCACCTGTCCTTGAAAAGATTCGGAGTGGGGATCCCAAGTGCCCCCTGTCATCAAGAGTGTGGGCTCATTTTCCAATTCATGTATCGCATTGGCCAACTGCAGGGAGTTGGTCATAACCACCAGACCGCGCTTATCATTGAGCTCAGGAATAAGCCCCAAAGTGGTGCTGCCACAATCTATGATGATGCGGTTATGATCTTTGATAAGCCCGGCAGCGGCCTGAGCTATGGCCAACTTATTGCGGGAAGGCGGTTCAGATAAGGTTTGGGTCATCTCTTGAGGAACGACGACGGCGCCACCATAACGACGCAGCAGCAAACCGGTTTTCTCCAGGGCTGCCAAGTCTTTACGTATGGTCACTTCCGAAGTTTCAAACTTCAGCGCCAAGGCATCGACACTGACTTCACCCTGCTGCTGCAGCAGGGTAACTATGGCGTGACGCCTTTGTTGAGTGTTGCGTTTGGTCATTCCAGACTGAATAAGTTTCGATTCGAAAGGCGAATTATATAACTTCGAAACCTAAACGCAATTACTGAGTGAAAAAAGCCCGTTAGTAGTTCTGCCGATATACAGGCATGCCTTAAAGCCAGCCCGAGCCTGGGCGCGTCACAAGAAGCCGAAAGAATTAGATTTCATCCATAAAAAATGCCAGCCACTGGAGTGGCCGGCATTGCTGAATAGCATGATATCTATTGGCGATTAAAACTTGGCTTCAAGTGCCAGACTGAAATGGCGACCTTCACCGATAGTGACCATCTGGTAATCACCGCCATCCAGATAATCTTTATCGAACAAATTACGTATGTTGGCGCGAACACCCAACTCGGTACCGGCAATATCAAAGGTATAAGCTGCACCTATATCGAAACGTACATAACCGTCTTTGGTGATCTGATTGTTTTTATCAGCAAAGCGCTCACCGACATAAACGGCACCGAAGTTCAGAGCCAGTGCTTCAGTCATCTCATAACGGGTCCAAATATTGGCCGACCATTCAGGAGCATCTATAGGAGTCTTTCCATCCAGTTCATCTCCCGTCTTGTAAGTGGCATCCAGATACATCATGGAACCAGTCATAAACCACTTATCACTTAACTGCCCCTGAGCTCCCATCTCGAAACCCTTGTGATGCTGAGTCCCATCCTGACGGGTAATTTTGCTCTTATCACCTTGAGGGACATCCAAGCTGTGAGTGACAATCCTGTTGTCTATCTTAATATCAAACACAGCAGCGGTCAGCAACAAGCTATTGTCGAACAGCTCCCACTTGGTGCCCAATTCATACTGCTCACCATATTCGGGATCCAGTTCCATACCGTCATTAAGATCCAGTTCGTTATCAACACTTCCTTGAGGAACAAAGCTCTTGGAGTAGTTCAGGTAAATACTGCCATTATCCGTAGGCGAATAGATGATGCCAAACTTGGGAGACGTTGCGCTGTCGGTAACTCCGTCTTCTTTTTGCTCGTCATAGCGTATACCTGCGAGCAGTTTCCACTGTTCGTTCAAGCTGATTAAATCCTGAATGTAGACGCCATAGAAGTCATATTCACTAGGGTCACCCTTGGCCACAGAGTGATAATCAAGATCCGGCTTGGCAGGTAGGCCTGTACCAGGAATTACGGTTATGGAGCCGCCGCGGTCGCGACGTTGTTGATAGAAGTAGTCCAGATAATTGGCACCTATCAGCAACTGATGCTCGATACTGCCTGTATTGAAATGACCACTGAAATCCACATATGCAGTCTTGTGCTGCCAATCATCATAACGATCGAAAGGTCTGATGCTATAGCCATCCGTCATCGCATTTTCATTATAAGACGGAGCAGAATCCAAGCGCTGACGCTGGAACTTCTGGTGGTTATATCCCAGCTTCACATTCCAGTCATCGTTGAGATGCCAAACCAAATCGGCTCCCATGTTCTGTACCTTATTATCGGTAAATGCCCAAGGCATATCCCAGATAATGTCTCTGCCACCGATAAGCTCACCTTTTTTATTCAACCAGCCACCCACATCAATCCCGGTCTTATCTTGGGTGTGGTCATATTTCAACGCCAAGGTAATATCGTCGCTGAGATCAAACTCCAGGTTTAAATAGCCCAGCCAACGATCTCTTTCCTGATTTTCACCATCCTGATATTCGCGCCAATATTGGGTGTCCTGCTTAACCAACACTGTGCGATAACGTATGGTTTGAGCTTCGTTTAGGCTACCACCGGCATCCAGCTGAAAGCGGGTAGAGCCATTGTCATCGGTATCAAACCCCAGGTTAAACAGAGTGTCGTAGGTCGGCTTCTTGGTCACCATATTAACCAAGCCACCAGGGCCTGACTGGCCGTAGAGCATACTGGATGGACCTTTGAGTACTTCTACCTGCTGCAGGGTTTCAATAGGTTGTACATAGTGCGACCACTGTTGATGACCATTGATCAAGTAGCCCGATCCAGAGTCCAGTTCAAACCCCCGAATAGAGAAAACCTGCCTGTTCCAACGCTGTGTACCCGCTGTGACCGAAGAATCATTTACCAATACTTCAGCTAGGTTCGTTGCCAGCTGTTCATCGGTGACAAAGTCGGGGATAACGGTAACGGATTGAGGTGTATCCATCAGATTGATATCACCACGCATCGCGCCTGAGGCGACGCCGGTCTTATAATCATTGAAGCTACGGCCGGTAACACTGATGCGTTCAATATCTTCTGGCGCTTGCTCTGCTGCCAGTGGCATTGAAGAGATAGCAGCAACCACTGCCATACCTACACAGGAAAACTTAAACCTCATAATCACCTCATTCTCGATGCCGGACCGGCAATCTGTTCTATTTTTGCCAGCAAATATAAATGAGAAGAATTAGTATTTAAGTTTCTTTACGGATATTTACAATTAAATATGATTGACTTCAAACCCATTCGCGGGTTTGTGAGATAGAAAGCACCCAGGTGGGTGCTTTCATTTAAGGGAATTACTTCTTTTGCTTTTGTGGACGCTTCCAGTCCTTGATATGTTTCTGCTTGACCCTGGTAATAACCAGTTCATCAGCGCCGACATCACGGGTTACAGTGGAACCGGCTCCCAGTGTGGCTCCCTTGCCGATAGTGACAGGAGCAACCAGTTGAGTGTCGCTACCAACAAACACTTCATCTTCAATAACGGTCAGATGTTTGTTGGCGCCATCATAATTGCAGGTAATGGTACCGGCCCCTATGTTTACCCCTTGGCCAATTTGTGCATCTCCGAGGTAAGCCAGATGCCCAGCCTTGGAGCCCACACCGAGTACGGCTTTCTTCATCTCAACAAAATTGCCTATATGGGCATCTTGCTTGAGTTCAGCGCCCGGACGCAGACGAGCAAACGGGCCGGCACTGGCGCCATCACCCAACTTGGCGCCCTCTACTATGCTGTAAGGCTTAATCTCGGCGTTGTCGGCAATCTCACAATCGATAAGGATAGCCCCGGCGCCAACAGTCACGTTATTACCCAGCACCACTTTACCTTCGAAGATCACATTAACATCTATCATCACATCCATGCCGACGGTCACTTCACCGCGAACATCTATGCGTGCCGGATCTCTTAAGTTGGCACCATCCAACATCAAGGCTTCAGCACAGCGCTGCTGATAAGCACGTTCCAACGCCGCCAACTGCACCCTGTTATTGGCGCCTTCGGTCTCTATGGAATTAACTGGATGAGCCGTGTCTATGGCCACACCATCGGCGTGAGCCATGGCGATCACATCGGTAAGATAAAACTCGCCCTGAGCATTGTTGTTTTCCAAGCGTCCGAGCCAGTTTTTCAATTGTTTGCCCGGCAATGCCATGATGCCGCTGTTGATCTCATTAATCTTGAGTTGCTCGGCAGTAGCATCTTTTTGTTCGACTATGCCAACCACCTTGCCATGCTCGCGCACCATACGGCCATAGCCGCTTGGGTCATCCAGATGCACTGTCAGTACGGCTACGCCATCGTTTTGCCTGGCAGCAAGCAGGGCTTCCAGAGTTTCCTTGCGGGTGAGGGGAACGTCACCATAGAGCACCAATACAGTGTCATTGTCATCTATCTGGGGAATCGCCTGGGCTACCGCGTGGCCAGTGCCAAGTTGTTCAGCCTGCAGCACAAAGTTAAGCGGTTGCTCGCCCAGTTCCGTCATCAGCTTGTCGCCGCCATAACCGTAAACCAGATTGATCTTGTCGGCATTAAGTGAATGAGCCGTATCAATCACATGCTGCACCATGGGCTTATGGGCAACCTTATGCAGGACTTTAGGCAAATCGGAACGCATCCGGGTCCCTTTCCCGGCGGCGAGAATTACAACATTCAATGACATGGGAGATTCCTTTTCTATAGGCTGGCGCAAGTGTACCGGAATCACAGTAAAAATGCAGCGCTCATGCAGCTTGCAAAGCTGCTTGAAGCAAGCAGGAGTAACAAACACAAAAAAGGCGCCCTGAGGCGCCTTTTTTCAGCAGTGCTGTTATCTGGCAATGTTCTTCTTGATGGTCTCAACGACCCGCAACTGAGCCACGGCCTTAGCCAGTTCAATTGCTGCCGCAGCATAATCGAAGTCAGCACCGGCATCGGCCATGTGGGCCTCAGCACGACGCTTGGCTTCTACTGCAGCCTGCTCGTCAATCTCATCGGCACGCATTACAACATCAGCCAATACGGACACGGAATTGGGTTGAACTTCCAGTAAACCACCTGAAAGGTAAAACACCTCTTCCTGACCATTTTGTTTGACGATGCGCGCCATGCCAGGTTTGATATTGGTCAGCAGCGGAGTGTGACCAGGCATAATACCCAGTTCACCCTCAGAACCTGTTACCTGTAAATGGGCAACAAGGCCTGAGAAGATTTTGCTCTCTGCACTGACGATATCAAGCTGTACTGTCATGGCTGCCATCCCGTTCTCCTTACCAAACTATGCAATATTGCCTAGTTATTTCTTATTGGCTTTCTCAACGGCTTCGTCGATTGAACCAACCATGTAGAACGCTTGCTCTGGCAGGTGATCGAACTCACCGTCCAGAATTCCCTTGAAGCCACGGATGGTTTCTTTCAGGGGCACGTACTTACCTGGAGAACCGGTAAAGACTTCAGCTACGTGGAATGGCTGAGACAGGAAACGCTCGATCTTACGGGCGCGGGATACTGTCATCTTGTCATCATCTGACAACTCGTCCATACCCAGAATAGCGATGATGTCTTTCAGCTCTTTGTAACGCTGCAGAACTGTCTGTACACCGTTTGCCACGTCATAGTGCTCTTGGCCAACAACCTGTGGATCCAGCTGACGAGAGGTGGAATCCAGTGGGTCAACCGCTGGGTAGATACCCAGAGAAGCGATTTGACGAGACAGTACCACGGTCGCATCCAAGTGGGCGAAGGTAGTTGCAGGGCTTGGGTCAGTCAAGTCATCCGCAGGTACGTATACCGCTTGTACCGAAGTGATAGAACCCACTTTGGTAGAAGTAATACGTTCTTGCAGAACACCCATCTCTTCAGCCAGTGTTGGCTGATAACCCACAGCTGAAGGCATACGACCCAGCAGTGCCGATACTTCGGTACCAGCCAGGGTGTAACGGTAGATGTTGTCAACGAACAACAGTACGTCACGACCTTCGTCACGGAACTTCTCGGCCATAGTCAGACCGGTCAGAGCAACACGCAGACGGTTACCTGGTGGCTCGTTCATCTGACCGTACACCATGGCTACCTTGTCCAGTACGCCTGAGTCTTTCATCTCGTAGTAGAAGTCGTTACCTTCACGGGTACGCTCACCTACACCGGCGAATACTGACAGACCTGAGTGGGCTTTAGCGATGTTGTTGATCAGTTCCATCATGTTAACTGTCTTACCAACACCCGCACCACCGAACAGACCTACTTTACCACCCTTGGCGAACGGACATACCAGGTCAATAACCTTGATGCCGGTTTCCAGCAATTCAGTGGTGTTAGATTGCTCTTCATAAGAAGGAGCATCACGGTGGATGATATAACGCTCATCTTCACCGATAGCGCCCGCTTCATCCACAGGCTCACCCAGAACGTTCATGATACGGCCAAGGGTCGCAGCCCCAACCGGAACGGAAATTGGTGAACCAGAGTTTTCTACCTCGATACCACGACGCAGACCATCGGAAGAACCCATGGCGATGGTACGAACTACACCACCACCCAGCTGTTGCTGAACTTCCAGCACCAAGCCTTTACAGGCGCCTTCGCCTGTGATCTTCAGAGCGTCATATACCTGAGGTACGGCATCTTGTGGAAACTCAACGTCCACAACCGCGCCAATCACTTGGACAACAGTACCTGTGCTCATGATTAATCCTCTAAAACTTGTATTCGTTACCCAGCCTAAACCGCGGCTGCACCTGACACAATTTCCGACAGCTCTTGCGTAATCGCCGCCTGACGGGCCTTGTTGTATACCAGTTGCAGATCATCGATCAGCGTGCCGGCGTTGTCTGTTGCTGCCTTCATGGCCACCATACGGGCAGCCTGCTCGGAAGCAATGTTTTCAACGACACCCTGATACACCTGAGACTCCACATAACGAACCAAAAGCTTGTCCAACAAGACCTTTGGATCTGGCTCATAGATGTAGTCCCAGCGATGCGCTACGTCATCTTCGTCTGATTTAGGCAAAGGTAGCAGCTGCTCGATCACAGGAGTCTGCGTCATGGTATTAACAAACTTGTTGAATACCACATACAGACGATCCAGCTTGCCTTCGTTGTAAGCCTGGAGCATTACCCGCACAGTACCAATCAGGTCAGCGAGCTTGGGAGCATCACCTAAACCTGAAGCATGGGCCTGTACCTTGCCACCAAAGCTCTTGAAAAACTGAACACTGCGAGCACCGATAGGGCAGAATTCAACTTCTACACCTTGCTCTTTCCAGCTTTTCACGTCTGCGACAACCTTTTTGAACAGGTTGACGTTCAGACCACCACAAAGGCCACGGTCGGTTGCCACTACTATGTAACCAACCCGCTTGGGTTCTCTCACCTCCAGGTAGGGGTGTTTGTACTCCAGAGAACCTTGAGCGACGTGACCGATCACCTTACGCATGCTCTCCGCATATGGACGGCTTGCAGCCATGCGGTCCTGCGCCTTACGCATTTTGCTGGCTGCCACCATTTCCATGGCGGACGTGATCTTCTGAGTGTTTTTCACACTCGCGATCTTGGTTTTAATCTCTTTAGCGCCGGCCATCTCTACTCTCCAATCTGGACCTGAGGTGCCTTATGACACCTCGCATGTATTTACCAGGTTTGGGTTGCCACGAACTTGTCGAGACCAGCCTTCAGCTCAGCTTCGATTTCGGCATTGTAATCGCCGCTATCGTTGATCAGCTTCATCAGCTCAGCATGCTCGCCGTTCATGAAAGAGAGCAGAGCGGCTTCGAAGTCACCGATCTTCTTCAGCTCAATACCTTTCAGGTAGCCTTTTTCAGCTGCAAAAATAGATACAGCTTGGTCAGCTACGCTCATAGGAGCGTATTGCTTTTGCTTCATCAGTTCGGTTACACGCTCACCGTGCTCCAGCTGGGCACGAGTTGCATCGTCAAGGTCAGACGCAAACTGTGAGAACGCAGCAAGCTCTCGATACTGTGCCAGAGCAGTACGGATACCGCCGGACAGTTTCTTGATGATCTTGGTCTGAGCCGCACCACCTACACGAGAAACAGAGATACCTGGGTTAACCGCTGGACGCAGGCCAGAGTTGAACAGGTCAGTTTCAAGGAAGATCTGACCGTCGGTAATAGAAATTACGTTGGTCGGTACGAACGCAGATACGTCACCTGCCTGGGTTTCAATAATTGGCAGAGCGGTCAAAGAACCCGTCTTGCCTTTTACTTCACCATTGGTGAACTTCTCAACGTACTCTTCGTTCACGCGGGAAGCACGTTCCAGCAGACGAGAGTGCAGATAGAATACGTCACCAGGGTAAGCTTCACGGCCTGGTGGACGCTTCAGCAGCAGGGAGATCTGACGGTAAGCAACAGCCTGCTTGGACAGGTCATCGTAAACGATCAGAGCATCTTCACCGCGGTCACGGAAATATTCACCCATGGTACAACCAGAGTATGGTGCCAGGTACTGCAGGGCAGCTGCTTCAGAAGCAGTAGCAACCACAACAATAGTGTTGGCCAGAGCACCGTGCTCTTCCAGCTTGCGTACTACGTTGGCAATAGTAGAAGCCTTCTGGCCTACTGCAACGTACACACACTTGATGCCGGAATCTTTCTGGTTGATGATGGCGTCGATAGCCATCGCAGTTTTACCGGTTTGACGGTCACCGATGATCAGCTCACGCTGACCACGACCGATAGGGATCATGGCATCAACCGCTTTATAACCGGTTTGCACCGGTTGAGATACGGATTGACGCTCAATAACACCAGGAGCAATCATTTCAACAGGTGCAAAACCATCGTTGTCGATTGGTCCTTTACCGTCGATTGGCTCACCCAGGGTGTTAACAACACGTCCCAGCAGACCACGACCCACTGGAACTTCCAGAATACGGCCAGTGGTTTTAACTTTTACGCCCTCAGCCAGATCGGCATAAGGACCCATAACTACGGCACCTACAGAATCACGTTCAAGGTTCAACGCGATTGCATAACGGTTGCCAGGCAGTTCGATCATCTCACCCTGCATTACATCGGCCAGGCCGTGAATGCGGATGATGCCGTCACTGACCGAAACGATAGTACCTTCGTTGCGGGCTTCACTGACGACTTCGAACTGCTCGATCCGCTGCTTAATCAGATCGCTGATTTCAGTGGAATTCAGTTGCATGCTCAAACTCCCAATTACGACTGCAGCTTATCAGACAGGCGGTTCAATTTACCGCGGATGGATCCGTCTATAACCAGATCCCCTGCCTTGATAATTACACCGGCGATAAGCTCGGCGTTGACGCTGCAATTCAGCTTAACTTTGCGTGCGAGACGTTTCTCTAAAGAAACACTGATCTGCTGTTGCTGCTCAGAGCTAAGCTCAGTAGCAGACACCACGCTGGCTTCGATTTCCTTAGCCCATTCGTGGCGAAACTCAGCATAGAGCTGAGATACAGCAGGCAGTACCTCCAAGCGACCGTTTTCAGCCATTACCTTGATCAGATTTTGACCGTGCTCATCAATTTGCTCGCCACAGATATTGATAAAGAGTGCAGCTAGCTTATTGCTGGACATAGATCCAGCCAGCAGTGGCTTCATGGATTCGTTTTCACTCACCATTGCCGCGAAATCGAGCATTTCTGCCCAGTTTTCTACTGCTTGATGTTCAACAGCAAAGTCAAAAGCTGCCTTAGCGTAAGGGCGAGCAATGGTGGTTAACTCAGCCATAACTCAACTCCCTTATCAAATTTCAGCAACTAGTTTATTAACTATGTCGCTTTGGGCGGCTTCATCAATCGAACGCTCGAGGATCTTCTCTGCACCAGTGATGGCAAGAGTAGCAACCTGCTTACGCAGTTCCTCTTTCACGCGATTACGTTCAGCTTCAATTTCTGCTTTACCCTGAGCAATGATTTTCGCACGCTCAGCGTCTGCTTCAGCTTTGGCTTCGTCAATAATCTGAGCCTTGCGCTTGTTGGCAGACTCAATGATTTCGTTGGCTGTAGCCTTGGCGTCTTTCAGTTGGTCAGTCGCTTTCGCTTGAGCCAACTCCAGGTCTTTTGCTGCACGGTCAGCGTCAGCAAGACCATCAGCAATCCTTTTCTGGCGCGCTTCGATGGCATTCATCAAAGGGGGCCATACAAACTTCATGCAGAACCACACGAAGATAATAAAGGCGACCGTCTGACCGATTAGGGTAGCGTTGATATTCACAACAGCCTCCTATTTAGAGTTAAGACAGAAGCGTTTATTACAGCATTGCACCCAGTGGGTTAGTAAACAGCATGTAAAGTGCAATACCTACACCGATCATGGTTACGGCGTCGAGCAGACCCGCCACGATGAACATCTTAACTTGCAGCATAGGAGCCATTTCTGGTTGACGCGCAGCGCCTTCCAGGAACTTACCACCCAAAAGGCCGAAACCGATAGCGGTACCCAGTGCACCCAAACCAATGAGCAGAGCAACAGCAATTGCAGTAAAGCCCAGAATCGTTTCCATCTGTATCTCCAGTATCTAAATCTATGTTAGTTGATGATTTAGTTAAAAAATTTCTTCAGCAGTCCTTAATGATCTTCATGAGCCATGCTTAGGTAAACGATAGTCAGCATCATGAAAATAAACGCTTGCAGCGTGATAACCAGAATATGGAAGATCAGCCAGCCCAGTTGCAGAGTCACACCCAGAGCGGCAATCGCCAAGTTGGCACCATACATCAGCGCAATAAGGATGAAGATCAACTCACCTGCATACAAGTTACCAAAAAGACGTAGCCCCAATGAAATGGGCTTAGCTATCAAGGTAACTATTTCGAGCAGGAAGTTGACGGGTATCATTGCCCAATGGTTGAAGGGCTGTAGCGTCAGTTCTTTCGCAAAACCTGACACACCTTTGACCTTGATGCTGTAGTAAATAATCAGCACAAACACGCCCAACGCGAGGCTGAAAGTGATGTTAAGGTCAGTAGTCGGTACTATTTTCAGATAAGGCACACCAGCCAAAGAGGCCGCATGTGGTACCCAGTCAACGGGCACCATATCCATGAGGTTCATCATGAATACCCACATGAAAATAGTCAGAGCAAGAGGTGCTATCAAGGCATTGCGACCATGGAATGTATCTTTAACGCTGTTGTCGACAAACTCGACGATCATTTCGATAAAGCATTGAAGCTTACCGGGAACGCCAGAAGTTGCCTTTTTGCCAACGCTGCGGAACAACCACAGAAACAGCACGCCAAGACCAACCGAAAAGAGCAATGAATCAACGTGCCATGTCCAGAAACCTTCACCAACGGTAAGGTTGGTAAGGTGATGCTGGATATAGCCCTGCGGTGTTAATGCTTCACCAGATGCAGCCATGATTCATCCCACTTAACTTTGCTTGAAGTACAAAGGAGCTGCCCAATGCACTACCAACGCCAGTACATAGCAAACAAAAAGGGGCATAAATGCGACCTTTAAATTGATAAATACCAGCGAAAACAATGCTATTGTTAACAGCAACTTTACCGCTTCCCCCCAGTAAAAGCCTTTGAGAACTTTACCGGCAGCGCTTGCTCCCATATGGGAAAAAGCCAGGGTCGCGAATACAAAATTAGGGAGCACAGCTATGGCAGTTCCTGCCAGAGCAGAATAGCCAAACTGGGCTCCCCACACGGCGAAAAAGATAATTGAAGCACCCCCAGCTATCGCCGCCTGCATCATCACCAACTTATAGGCTGACCAACGGCCACGACGCGCTAAAACCTTACTCAATCATTCTTCTCCGCATTACTACTTTTTGTTTCGATGACCGGACTACAAATATCCGTATGGAGTCGAGGTACAAAAAGCTTGCGAAAGTATACCTTTTCAAGTCTTCTTTGCAACTTTGAGATAAGTAAAAACCTCACCTTTTAACGTGATACAGACCCAAATTCGTATAAATGCAATATTAACAAACGTCACAAATTTACACTAAAAAGCGTTAACCACGTTTTTTTAATGGATTTTGGCAAGAATACCGTCTAATTCAGCCAGATTTTGATAGTTAATTACAATTTTTCCCTTTCCCTTACTACCGTGGGAAATGGAAACTTTTGCGCCTAACCTCTCAATTAACTGACTCTCCAGACGGGCAACATCGGTATCTTTTACAGGCTTTTCGGCCTCTTTGGCAGGATTTAAGACCTTATTTACCAATCGTTCGGTTTCACGAACGGTCAATTCCTTTGCCACCACCAATCGTGCAACAGAAGTTTGCTCTTCACCTTGCAAGGCCAGCAAGGCTCGGGCATGGCCCATTTCGATATCACCATACTCCAACAACCGCTTTACCGGTTCATTCAGACCATTGAGCCGCAGCAGGTTCGAAACGGTAGCCCGGGATTTTCCCACAGCATCAGCTATTTGTTGGTGAGTGAGATCAAATTCTTCGATCAAGCGGTTAAGCGCAACGGCCTCTTCCATGGCATTGAGGTCTTCCCGCTGAATATTTTCAATCAGGGCAATAGCCACAGCAGCCTCGTCGGCAACCTGTTTGACTATGCAGGGCACCTTGTCCAGCTTGGCAATTTGCGCCGCGCACCAGCGACGTTCACCGGCGATGATTTCGTATTTGTCATCGCTGATCTTACGCACCACAATGGGTTGAATGACTCCCTGAGCCTTGATGGATTCGGCCAGCTCTTCCAGAGCCTCGGGCGACATGTCTTTACGGGGTTGATACTTGCCGGGCTGCAGCAGATCCACATCCAGGGTAAGCAGAGTTTCGCCGGCATCAACCTTGGATTGCTCGGCATCATCACGCTTCTTGCTCGCCGCATGGCTGGTACTCAAAAGTGCGTCCAGGCCCTTGCCCAGCCCCCGTTTTTTCGGTGTCATGCTCATTCCTTTATGCCTGTTTCGCTTGCTGGTTCTGTTCGGAGCGTCGAATAATTTCGCCGGCTAAAGCCAGATAAGCCTTGGCGCCGGCGCTGCTCTTGTCATAGTACATCGCCGGTGCGCCAAAACTCGGCGCCTCGGCCAAGCGAATATTTCTTGGGATAACAGTGCGGTAAACCTTGTCACCGAAATGCTGTTTCAGCTGATCGGAAACATCGTTGGCCAGGCGGTTTCGGGGATCGTACATGGTTCTCAGTATTCCCTCGATCCCGAGCTTGGGATTAACCATGGCCGCCAACTTGGAAATGGTATCCATCAGGGCGGTCAAGCCTTCCAGGGCATAGTACTCACACTGCATGGGAACCAGTACTGAGTCGGCCGCCGACATGGCGTTTACTGTCAACATATTCAGCGAAGGAGGGCAGTCGATAAAGATGAAGTCGTACTCATCCTGTACTTTTGCCAAGGCATTGCGCAGGCGAATCTCTCTGGCAAAGAACTCCATCAATTTGATTTCGGCGGCAGTCACATCACCGTTGGCGGCAACGAGATCGTATTTCCCGGCTGTGTTACGCACAACGACTTCGTCAAAACTCTTTTCTTCCACCAGCAACTCGTAGGCGGTGTTTTCAACTTCGTACTTGTCGACACCACTCCCCATGGTGGCATTGCCCTGGGGATCCAGATCGATCAATAGCACCCGCCGCTTGGTTGCCGCCAAAGAGGCTGCCAAATTAACACAAGTTGTTGTTTTTCCAACGCCACCTTTCTGGTTGGCTACGGCAATAATTCTCGCCACACTGTCACCTTGTCTGTCAATTTTGTTATTGATGCCCGGTTCCGTTTGCATCAAGTTGCTTGATACGCCAGCCAATTGCAAGGCATTCAAACCTGGGGAGCTATGATCAGCAGATGTCTCTGTTCATCCAATTTAGGAACCTTGAGTTCGATGGATTCCCTGATGCTGTATCCCTCAGGGATCCCGGTCAACTCATCAGGGTTCAACTGCCCTTTAAGGGCATAGAATACCCCATTTTGCGCCGGCAAATGCTGACACCAGCTTAACATGTCTGCCACTGAGGCAAAGGCGCGACTGAGCACCCCATCAAACCCTTGTGGATCCTGAAAGGCTTCCACCCGGCTCTCAACCGACTGTATATTTTTTAATTTGAGTTCAATCTGAACCTGTTTTTGAAAACGGATCCGCTTGCCCAGGCTATCGAGCAGCACAAATTCTTTATCCGGATTCAAAATCGCCAGCGGAATACCGGGTAACCCAGGGCCAGTACCCACATCAATAAAACGCTGCCCCTTGAGATGAGGGGAGACGACCAGGCTATCCATGATATGCCGGATAAGCATCTGCTCAGGATCGCGCACCGAGGTCAGGTTATAGGCCTTGTTCCATTTGTTGAGCATGGCAACAAAACCGAGCAGTTGTTGCTGCTGTTCATCCGATACATTGAGGCCAGTCTCTGCCAGATATGTTTTTAACTGTGCTGCAAGCACGGGTATTCTCCCCAGAAAAATACTGCGGGGCTATTATGCGGCCCCAAAACGGCCAAGGGAAGCATCCACTGCTTCCCCGGCTCTGGAATAGTTCACGGTATCAGGCCGAGCGGCGCAGTAATCCCCGTTTTTTCAGATGCACAAGCAAAATGGAGATGGCTGCCGGAGTTACCCCCGAGATCCTGGAAGCCTGGCCTATGGTTTCCGGTTTATGGGCATTGAGTTTGGCGATCACTTCATTGGACAAGCCCGGCACTTCGTTGTAATCGAGCTCCAGCGGCAGGCCGGTATTTTCGTTGCGCTGCGCTTTGGCGATCTCTTCCTGCTGACGCTGAATATAACCGGCATATTTAACCTGGATCTGCACCTGTTCAGCGGCTTGACGATCCTCAAGACCCGGTCCAAAGCCTTCGATCCCCATAAGCTTGTCATAATCCAACTCAGGGCGCCGCAGCAACTCTTCAAACGAAGCTTCACGAGATATTGGCGTATTGAGATGCGGATTCAGCGCTTCAACCAGAGGTGAATTCACATGGATCCATTGACTGCGCAGGCGTTGCAGCTCAGATTCAATCGCCTCAACCTTGGCAGAGAACTTGGCCCAGCGTTGATCGTCAACCAAGCCCAACTCGCGACCTTTCTCGGTCAGGCGCAGGTCAGCATTATCTTCACGCAGCAGCAAGCGGTATTCGGCGCGACTGGTGAACATGCGATAGGGCTCTTTGGTGCCCAGAGTCGAGAGGTCGTCCACCAACACACCGAGATAAGCCTGATCACGTCTAGGTGCCCAGGCGTCTTTGCCTTGTACCTGCAAAGCTGCATTCATGCCCGCCAGCAAACCTTGAGCTCCGGCTTCTTCATAACCTGTGGTGCCATTGATCTGACCGGCAAAGAACAGTCCATCTATGGTTTTGGTTTCCAGCGAATTTTTCAGATCTCGAGGATCAAAGTAATCATATTCGATGGCATAGCCAGGACGCATGATCTCGGCATTTTCCATCCCCTTGATCGAACGGACCAAGGCAATTTGTACATCGAATGGCAAACTAGTGGAGATACCATTGGGGTATAACTCATTGGTATTGAGCCCCTCGGGTTCAATAAAGATCTGGTGAGAACTCTTGTCGGCAAAGCGATGGATCTTGTCTTCAATCGATGGACAGTATCTCGGACCTATACCTTCGATAACCCCTGAATACATGGGGCTTCGATCCAAGCCACCACGAATGATTTCATGGGTTTTCTCATTGGTATGAGTGATATAGCAAGAAATTTGCTGTGGATGCTGACTCACATCTCCGATAAAAGACATCACGGGAAGAGGGTTATCCCCCTGCTGTTCAGTCATCTGTTGGAAGTCGACGCTGCGGGCATCGATACGCGGTGGCGTACCTGTCTTAAGGCGGCCAACCCGAATAGGCAACTCCCTGAGTCTGTGGGCCAGGGCGATCGCCGGAGGATCACCGGCACGACCACCACTGTAGTTTTCCAGACCTATGTGGATCTTGCCACCGAGGAAAGTGCCGGCAGTCAACACCACGGCAGGTGCTTCAAAAGCCAGCCCCATTTGGGTGACAACCCCTATGACTCTGTTGTTTTCAACAACCAGATCGTCAACAGCCTGTTGAAAGATCCTTAAGTTAGGTTGGTTTTGTAATATCTGTTGGATCTTTTGCCGATACAAGGCTCGATCCGCTTGGGCTCTGGTAGCTCTTACCGCTGGACCCTTACTTGAATTCAGGGTTCTGAATTGGATCCCGGCATAGTCAGTTGCTGTTGCCATGGCACCACCCAAGGCATCTATCTCTTTAACCAAGTGCCCTTTACCTATACCCCCTATAGCCGGGTTACAGGACATCTGACCCAAAGTGTCAATATTGTGGGTCAGGAGTAGGGTATTGACACCCATTCTGGCAGCAGCCAATGCGGCTTCAGTTCCGGCATGACCACCACCTACAACAATTACATCAAACCGTTCATGAAAACGCATAGATTTACCTTTGGCTGGGTAAGGGATGAAAAAGGAATATCAGCCGATCATTTTAGCATCTGTAATGATGCAGGTGAATGCTCTATTTTGTGCTCTTGGATCGCAGGGGATCAGGCTTATAGATCTTAAGATCTTTATATAGATCTTCTTATTGTGTTTACTATTAGGATCGCACTTTGCTGTGGGTAAGGATTATTGCTTATTAAAAACAACAGCTTAAATTGAAGTGATCCTGTGATCTGTTGGCGATCTATCTCCATTAAAGCTGGGGATAGATCGCGATCTTATCCACAAGGTGGATCTGGGCCGTATCGAGGATCTGATTCATACAAAGATTGATCAGATCAAAATAAAGTATTATCCACAGAGTTATGTTTTTTAGACTTAATCTGTGGGTAAGTTAGATCTAAATTGTGAGTACTTGATGCTTTATTCAGGTTGAAAAGCATTTTATAACTCGGGCAGCCAGTCGTCGAGCCATGCCAATGCTGGATCTTCCGGTACGGGATCGTACTGAACATCGATCTGGATCTTATCCACATAGGGCTTGGCTCCCTTGGCGCTCAGTTGCTGTAGCAGCTTTTCCGGGCCTTGGCAGAAAGTGTCATAACTCGAGTCGCCGATTGCACATAAAGCATACCGACAGTCCTGCAGGTTTTGGTTTGACTGGAGTAATTCCTGATAGAAGGGCAGCAAATTATCCGGAAGATCGCCGGCCCCATGGGTGGAGGAAACGATCAACCAAAGGGCTTTGGGATCCAGTTGCTCCAACTGTGGGGTTAAGTAAAGGCTTGTCTGGTGGCCGTTTTGTTCAAGCTTATTGATGAGTTCTTCGGCGACATATTCGGCTCCTCCCAAGGTGGTTCCAACTAATACTTCGACTTTCGCCATGATAATCCTCTCTGTATGTAGCGCCTGGCGCCTTGATTTAATCGGCCCATATTAATCCAATTTGCGGTGACAGACAGCCTTGGGTAACCTGAGTTTGAGCACTATTGCATTGATCCTGTTGTAGGCTTTTTCTGCGCTTGAGGCTGATATGAAACTGAAGTGGTTGCTGATCTTCCCGTTGCTTTCTTTGCTGGTGATACTCGGGGGATGGCATTGGTTGTTTACCGTACCGGCAAATGTTCAACTGCAATCTGATAGGGTTGATTCCAATACCGGCGCGGCCTGTATCCAAACGCCAACGGCAAAGGCGCTGGATAAGAATGGTGAGTTTGGCGTGTTGATCTGGAATATTCAGAAGCAGCAAAACGGCCTGTGGCGTTCTCGTCTCGATGATTTTACAACAGGCAGGCAGTTGGTGCTGCTGCAGGAAGCCAGTCTGGATCCCGGCATGTATCTTTATTTGAGTGCTGCGCAGTGGTTTTGGCGTTTCGCCAATGCTTTCAGTGTATTGGATACCCCGGCTGGAGTGATGAATCTGTCACGCAGCGCTGCCTTGAGCAGTTGTGGCTACCGTACTCTTGAGCCCTGGTTGCGGTTGCCCAAGACGGCCTTGGTTGCCGAATATCCTTTGTCTGATGGCTCATTATTGACTGTGGTCAATGTCCATGGAATTAACTTCAGTGTCGGTATCGAAGAATATCGGCAGCAACTTAAGTCTTTGACTGAAGCCCTGGCTGAGGAAAGAGTCGTGGGGCCTATTATTCTGGCGGGTGATTTCAATACCTGGAGTGAGGAACGCAGTATGCTGCTGGCCGCCTTCGCTTCCTCTTTGGGATTGAATGAGGCTCATTTTGGCGAGGATAACAGGGTAAGAGTTCTGGGGTATCCTTTGGATCATCTCTTTTATCGAGGATTGAAACCCAAAGAGCTGTATGTGCCGGAAACAGATGTGTCGGATCACAATCCTATGGTCGCCAGCTTTGTGATTGCCGAGCGCTAGGCCCTAAGGAAGGTGCGAACAAGTCCCATGCGTGCTCTGCGTCGGCTTACGGGCATGGATGCAAGGCGTGGTTCGCAGCAAATGGCCTTAGTCCTTTGTAAGAAGCACAACACAGCAGGCAGGCCTGTAAGCCACGCCCTTCGGGGCTTACACAGCAACCGGCTCTCTGCGTTATCCGACTTTGACAGGCCCCGGCATGCCTTCAGTCAGATGCCTTGAACGCCAATTGCTGTGTAAGCCAGAGTACCGCGAGGACTTATTCGCACCTTCCCTAAGTAACTCATGTTTCCCTGACATCTGCTCCTCCAAAAAAGGGTCTGTGACCGAAGTAGCGGAAGTCAGCATTCCTAACGGAGGGCCTTGATAGATTATCTTTCCGCCATGTTTTCCGGCTCCCGGGCCCATTTCTATTACGTGGTCGGCATTGGCTATCATCTCGAGATTATGCTCGACGATTATCACAGTTTTTCCTTGATCTGCGAGTAAGGTAAACAGCTCGAGCAGGCGCTCGACATCGGCCATATGCAGACCGGAGGTGGGTTCATCAAAGACATAAATGCCTCCGCTTCGTTCCAGTTCTGCTGCCAGTTTGAGTCTCTGCCTTTCACCTCCGGATAAAGTGGACAGCCGCTGACCTATCTGTATGTAGCCGAGTCCTACCTGAATCAGGCGTGTCAGTGCATTTACTATTTTCGTCTGGTGCTGGCTTCCCCGCTGTATCCCGAACCTTGGCAGGTTTCACACATAGACTCAATAGTTTCAAGAAACGCAAGATCTGTGCGTACAACACCTCGTCCTTTACATGCAGGGCAAGCCCCGGCTGCATTGTTCCTGAATAGGCCGACAGCTTTGCCACTCTGCCTGGCGAAATGGCGACGGATATCGTCCAGGATACCGAGATAGCTGGCAGGGTTAAACGGGAGGATGCGCGAAGTTCGTCTTGATCAATCACCACCACGTCTGCATAAAGGCGGGGCAATATCCTATTGGCTAACGTTGATTTCCCCGAGCCGGCGACACCGGCAACCACAGTTACGACCCCGAGGGGAATATCGACCGACAGATCATGAACATTGAACATAGACTGATGCTCAAGCTTGAGCCAACCTGAGTTTTTACGCTGTGATACTCTTGGAGAACTTTTTCGGCGCAAGCCTTGGCCTGTCATGGTATCTGCTTGTTTGAGCCCTATAAAAGGGCCTTGATAAACTACCTGACCACCCGCTTCTCCGGCCCCAGGGCCCATATCGATAACATGATCGGCAATGGCAATTACATCTGGGTCATGTTCAACTATGAGGACACTATTTCCCTTATTCCGCAGGCGAGTGAGTAAATTGGCGAGTTGACGGACATCGCGGGCATGCAGCCCGACGCTGGGTTCATCAAAGACATATGCAATATCGCTAAGACTACTGCCAAGATGGCGGATCATCTTGATCCGCTGAGACTCACCACCTGACAGGCCTGATGTCTCTATTTAAATTAAATTTGTTGTTTGGGTGTGGGTACGCCTGCTACTGATATTCTGCCTTCCACAAAGTCAAAGGTTCGGCAGAGCACCATTGCCAGAATTTCTTCTCCACCAAGTCACTTGCCGCGACAGCATCCCGCCCCTCAAACAAGCGCCAATTTTCTTCTGCAGATTTCAGGGCATACTGTCTCAAGTGACCTGTGACCCTCTCGAAATCGGATGGCTCGAGAAGAAATATGCTACCATCCCTGTAAGACTCCCAAGGTATCTGATCTTTAGGTTGTCGTTGATGATTCTGGAAGAACGCCTCGCTGTAAATGCTGGCTGAACCACCCGCAGAGACACAGTCGTCCCAACGTTGGCAGCGAAAGAAAAACTCGTCCTCAGCCTCAGCAGTGCCTGTTAGTTCTCTATAGGGGCAAGCTGTTTCCCAAGGCTTATCTATATTGGCCTCGGCCACGCCTTGGCGCGCAAGCTCTATCTCATGGGGCTTGGGGAACCTGTCCATCAGCAATTGCGCTGGTTCGCCACTCTCGTTTGCCATCAAAATGGAAGGAGTTCCTATAAGGAACATACAGAGTGTAACGCTGGCGCAAGCTGAATTTGAAATCGATGGCATCAAGTGAAATGACATTTTACCTCCCTGAAGAACTAAGTTATTTATCCCTAAACAGGAATAGGCCGTTTATAACTATGGCCTTTATCTTTACTTGTGCTGGTTACTTACGAGCACTGGCCTTTAAAGCAGTCTTGTTGTAATCGTTCAAGCCACCGGCCTCGGCAGTGCTCTGCCTCAGGGTTTGTTGATTTGGCTGCAATGGCAATTAGAGCAACAATTTCGATATACCAAGTCATACCGTGAACGTAAAATTTTCGTGGTATATAGCTTCAACCCCTTGAAGCAATTGATAGTCATTTTGCGGTCATTATTGGATCAATCCTTCGATGATTCAATTGCTCCTGAGAATAAAATTGCTCAGGAATTACACCCTGAAAGATTAGGTGATTGGTATGGCGACCTCAATTGAATTAACCCTTTAAGGTTGTTTTCGGTAAATATGTTGGAGATGTATTTTCACAGTATGCGGTGAAAATTTCAGTTTGACGATTTAGGTGAAAGTAATCAATGAAGCTAGCTGAACGCTTGGTTCGATTCTCAAATCTATGCTTCTGAGATTGCCACTCAACCAGTCGTTTACTCTTAATGGTTTCGGCGAGAAGCATATGTTCTTTATTGTGTTGGCGCTGGGTAGGTGTTTGGGGGCGTCGTGATAGACTCCACTTGGGCCCCAATCAGTGCGAGTAGCATGTCATGGGGCCCAACTGGGGACTAGATTTGGCAACAAACGGAAAATGACGAACTAATAAAATCAGTGGGTTATCTGCTATCGTTTGCTGTTGTTTTCCGTTATTTGCCCACTTTATTTCCCGATACAGAAACTGGAAAAAATTCTTCCCAGTAAATCATCAGAGGTAAATTGGCCTGTGATCTCGGCCAGAGCCTGTTGAGTCATGCGCAGTTCTTCGGCCAGCAGCTCACCTGCCTGATAGACTTCCAGCTGTACTTTGCCCTGCTGCAGATGTTCACCGGCGACTTCCAAGGCTTCCAGGTGACGGCGACGGGCGATAAAACCGCCTTCCAGGTTACTTTGATAGCCCATCAGGTTCTTGAGGTGCTGTTTCAGCGCATCGACCCCGAGCCCGGTTTTGGCTGAGATCCTAAAGACGTCATAGCCTTTCTCTTCGCTGGGACTCAGTGACTCACCGGTCAGATCCGCCTTATTACGTACCACAGTGACGCCGAGGTTTTCCGGCAGGCGATCAATAAAGTCCGGCCAGATTTCATGGGGATCAATCGCTTGGGTTTCTGTGCCATCTACCATAAACAGCACTCTGTCGGCGGTGGCGATTTCGGCCCAGGCTCTTTCTATCCCTATCTGTTCCACTGTGTCAGTGGTGTCGCGCAGGCCGGCTGTGTCTATGACATGCAGTGGCATGCCATCCAAGTGGATATGCTCCCGCAATACATCCCTTGTGGTGCCGGCTATTTCGGTGACAATCGCCGACTCTTTTCCCGCCAGGGCGTTGAGCAGACTGGACTTACCGGCGTTGGGGCGGCCGGCTATCACTACTTTCATCCCTTCGCGGATGATGGCGCCCTGTTTGGCACTGGCCTGTACCAAGTCCAGTTTATCTATGATGCGATAAAGGGCATTGGCAATCTTACCGTCGGAGAGGAAATCCACCTCTTCATCGGGAAAGTCGATGGCGGCCTCGACATAAAGACGCAGATTGGTAACCTGTTCCACCAACTCATGCACTTCGCGGGAAAACTCGCCCTGAAGTGATTGCAGCGCGCTCTTGGCGGCCTGTTCACTGGTGGCATCGATAAGATCGGCAATCGCTTCTGCCTGGGTCAGATCCAGCTTGTCATTCATGAAGGCCTGTTCGCTGAACTCCCCAGGGCGTGCCAAGCGGATCCCCTCGACTTCGAGGACTCGCTTAATCAGCATGTCCATGACGATTTGACCACCATGGCCCTGAAGTTCCAGTACGTCTTCACCGGTAAAAGAATTCGGGCCTTTGAAAAACAGGGCGATCCCCTGATCCAGCACTTCTCCATGACTTCCCTTGAAATCACAGTAATCGGCATATCTTGGCTTGGGCTGGTGGCCCAGCAATGCCTGTGCAACGGCTTGGGCCTTGGGCCCCGAGACTCTGACTATGCCTACACCACCGCGGCCTGGAGCGGTGGCCTGTGCCACGATAGTATCTGTTGTCACTGCATTAACCCTTGAAAACGTATTTATAAAAGCAAAAGGCGACCCTTAGGCCGCCTTTGATCATTTGACCCGAAATCGGCTTATTTTAAGCCTTTTTTCTCCAGGCCGGCATAGATAATCTTCTGCTGGATAATGGCAACTATGTTACCCACCAACCAGTAGAGTACCAGACCGGATGGGAACCAGAGGAAGAACACGGTAAAGATTACCGGCATCCATTGCATCATCTTCTGCTGCATAGGATCCATGGTCGGTGCCATTGGCTGCATTTTTTGCATCAGGAACATGGAAATACCCATCAGCAGCGGCAGAATGTAGTAAGGATCCTGTACCGACAGATCGTCAATCCACAGCATGAACGGCGCATGACGCAGTTCAACACCTTCCATCAGTACCCAGTAAAGGGCAATAAAGATAGGCATTTGCAGCAAGATAGGCAGACAGCCACCCATAGGGTTCACTTTTTCCTTCTTGTACAACTCCATCATGGCCTGGCCCATCTTCTGGCGATCATCACCGAATTTGTCCTTCAGCTCCTGCAGTTTGGGTTGCAGGTTACGCATTTTGGCCATGGAGGTGTATTGCGCCTTGGTCAGCGGGAACAGAATACCGCGCACCGTCAGGGTGATCAGTATGATGGCCAAGCCCCAGTTACCCACTATTGACTGGAAGAACATCAGCAGCTTGTAGATAGGTACAGCCAGCCACCAGAGGAAGCCATAATCTACAACCAGGTTAAGGGTATCAGACAGCTCGGACAGGGCGGCTTGATCCTTTGGACCTACGTAGAAGTCGGCGCTCAGGGTCATTTCAGTGCCCGGGGCTACTGTCTTTGGCTCACCCAGGTAGCCAATGTTGGCGGTTCCTGAGCTCTCTCTGGTGAATATGGTGTTGGTTTCATTCTTTGGTGGAACCCAGGCTGACACAAAGTAGTGTTGCAGCATGGCGGCCCAGCCACCTTTGGTTTCCTTCTCCAGATCCTTTTCCTGGATATCGTCAAACTTGTACTTCTCGTAGCGGATATCGGCAGTTGAGAAGGCGGCACCACGATAGGTAGGCATCATCATGCTGCTGTCTGAAGGTTTGATGGTCTGTTTAATCTGACCGTACATCTGAACCTGCAGCGGCTCAGAAGTGGTGTTGTCAATTTTGTATTCAACTCCCACGGCAAACTGGCCTTTGTGGAAGGTGTAGATCTTGGTGTACTTGGCGCCGTTTGCTGCGGTGTAACTCAAAGGAACTGACAGTGTATCCTGGCCATCGGCAAGGGTGAATTCCTTGGCACTGGCAGAATAGGTGGCACGGCTATTGACACTGTCAGTACCGCCGGTGCCCATCAGGCCACTCTGGGCTATGTAAACAAAACCGGGTTTCTGTTCCAACAGGACAAACGGTTCATCTTTGTTCAGTTCCAGTTTGTGAGAAACCAGAGCAGCATGCACTATGTCACCACCGACAGGGTTGATCAGTACATCCAGTTGATCTGTGGTGACCCTGATAAGATCTTTGGACGCCACGGCCGTTTCTCCTGGCATGCCTGATTTGGCAACCGGAACGTCAGCGCTGTGAGTTGTCTCTTGAACGGAAGTGGCAACTGTATTTTCAGTTACAGCGGGTTTGGGTGCTTTATCGGTTTGCCACTGTTGCCACAGCAAGAAGCTGACAAACAGCAGGCCGATAAGCAGTAAATTGCGTTGAGATTCCATAGCCTATTTATTACACCTGTCATTTTTAGGGGGGACGGGATCACTGCCGCCCGGATGTAAAGGGTGACATTTTAATATGCGTTTGATTGCAAACCAACTCCCTTTAATCGTTCCGTGCACTCGCACAGCTTCTATGGCGTAGTGAGAGCAGGTTGGATTAAAGCGACAGCGAGGCCCCAGCAGTGGGCTGATAAGGAGTTGATAGGCTCTGATAGCCTTGATTATCAGCCATTGAAACGGCGACTGAGTTTGCGCCATAACTTTTCTACCAGCTTTCTGAGCTGTTCATTATCCATATCCAGCACACCGCCGCGAACCAGCACCACTATGTCCAGTGGAGGTAAATCATGTTGATTAAGGCGGAAGCTATCTCGGATCACCCGCTTGATGCGATTGCGTTGATTGGCTCTCTTTACATGGCGTTTGGCCACAGTAAGTCCAAGACGCGGATGTTGCATCTCATTGGGTACAGCAAGCAGGGTTATTTCAGCTGAGGAGGCTTTAATGGGATTGGTAAATACAGTTTTGAATTGCGCGGGAGTTAGCAAGCGTAACTCCCGCGTAAAGGTGTAACGAGTCACCTAGTTGTCTACTCGCAATTAAGCAGACAGACGAGCGCGACCTTTGGCACGGCGACGAGCCAGTACCTTACGGCCGTTCGCTGTAGCCATACGAGCGCGGAAGCCGTGAGAACGCTTGCGCTTCAGGTTGCTAGGTTGAAAAGTACGTTTACTCATGATGGCAATCCGTCTTTGTTAGTGAATTTACCTTATCTCTCGTACGAGGTAAGGGCAAAAAAGAGGCCGAATTGTAATCACTTTAGTCAGAGCAGTCAACACGCGCAGCCCTTCTCAAGGTAATTTATCTCGGCATTTTCGCGATCTGTAGAGCAGAGTTCACCACAGGATGTGGATAACTCTGTGTACGGACACTACATCTTGTGGATCCATTGATCTCTTGGCAGATCGGCGGTCGCTGATTATAGATCAGGGTGGATCGCTTTATAAAGCGGGATTTTAACCGCTTCACCAAATAGTGGATCTTGGTGGATCGATCCGGATCCGGTGGATCTGATGATTGGGATCCGGCTGGGGATAATTACACTTAAAGGATAGCGATTATTCAGATCTCACTATAGAATACCCTCCTTTCGAGGCGATCTTTTGGGGATAAGTAAGTGGCGGTTTCACTTTGGCAACAATGTATCGGACGACTGCAAGATGAGCTTTCTGCTCAACAATTCAGTATGTGGATCAGACCGTTACAGGCCGAAATGGATGGGGATACCCTGGTGATCTATGCACCAAACCGGTTCGTGCTTGATTGGGTTCGGGATAAATATCTCAACATTATCAATCAGTTTTTTACTGAGCATTTGGGCAATGATGCGCCAAAACTCAGGTTTGATATCGGTAGTCGTCCGTCGGCCAAGCCCCAAGTTCAGACCCCAACTGCGACCAAGGCCTCTGTCAGTGCCCCCAAGAGTGCGGCCGGTAAAGGTGCAACCTTTAATACTGCCGCTGAACCGGCCGTAAACCACAGCTATCGCAGCAATATTAACCCCACTTACCAATTCGACAACTTTGTTGAAGGTAAGTCCAACCAACTGGGTAAGGCGGCCGCATTGCAGGTGGCTGAAAACCCGGGTGGTGCCTATAACCCTCTGTTTCTATATGGCGGTACCGGTCTGGGTAAGACTCACCTACTGCACGCCGTAGGCAACGGCATTATTAAGAATAATCCCAATGCCAAAGTGGTCTATATGCACTCAGAGCGTTTTGTGCAGGACATGGTCAAGGCGTTGCAGAACAATGCTATCGAAGACTTCAAGCGTTACTACCGTAGTGTAGATGCCCTGTTTATCGATGACATTCAGTTCTTTGCCAATAAAGACAGATCCCAGGAAGAGTTTTTCCACACCTTTAATGCCTTGCTTGAGGGCAATCACCAGATCATTTTGACATCGGATCGTTATCCGAAAGAGATCGACGGCGTGGAAGATCGGCTCAAGTCGCGCTTTGGCTGGGGTCTTACCGTGGCCATCGAGCCGCCTGAGCTGGAAACCCGGGTCGCCATTTTGATGCGCAAGGCGCAGGAGAGTGGGATCAATTTGCCGGATGAAGTGGCCTTCTTCATCGCCAAGCGTTTGCGCTCCAACGTGCGTGAACTGGAAGGGGCATTGAACCGGGTTATCGCCAATGCCAACTTTACCGGTCGGCCAATAACCATTGATTTTGTGCGCGAAGCCTTGCGTGACCTCTTGGCTCTGCAGGAAAAATTAGTCACTATAGACAACATTCAGAAAACAGTGGCTGAATACTACAAGATCAAGATGGCCGATATGCTGTCCAAGCGCCGTTCCCGCAGTGTGGCGAGACCGAGGCAGATGGCCATGGCGTTATCTAAAGAATTAACCAATCAGAGCTTACCTGAGATAGGGGATGCTTTTGGTGGTCGTGACCATACAACTGTGTTGCATGCCTGCCGCAAGATTGCACAGCTGCGGGAAGAGAGTCACGACATTAAAGAAGATTATGCCAACTTGATTAGAACCTTATCTTCTTAATCAGGGAACAGGACCATGAAATTTTCGATCGATAGGGATGCCCTATTAAAGCCGCTCCAGTTGGTCAGTGGCGCGGTGGAAAGACGCCATAACTTGCCCATTTTGGCAAACCTCCTGGTGGAAGTAAGTAATTACTCACTCAAGATGACGGGTACAGATCTTGAGGTGGAATTGGTCGGCAGTGCCGAGGTCAGTGGCGAAGTGCAGGAAGGTCGCACCACAGTGCCGGCCAAGAAACTGCTCGATATCGTCAAGTCACTGCCTGAGCAGAGCGAAATCAAAATCGAACAGCAGGAAAACAAGTGGCTGCTTCGCAGCGGTCGCAGCCGTTTCTCGTTGGCGACGCTACCGGCGGAAGAATACCCCAATGTCGAGAGTTTCCAGCCCGCCATCGAATTTAACCTCAAGCAGGGCACACTCAAGTCACTGATAGATGCTACTCAGTTTTCCATGGCTAACCAGGATGTGCGTTACTATCTCAACGGTTTGCTGCTGGAAACCGAGGGTAATGTACTGCGCGCCATTGCAACAGACGGCCACCGCTTAGCTCTGAGTCACAGAGAAATAGCAGCCTCTTTGCCGGAAAATCAGGTGATCGTGCCTCGTAAAGGGGTGATGGAGCTGGCTCGCCTACTGGACAGTGAAGATCAGGATATCCATATTGCCATTGGTGATAACGCCATTCGTGCTACCACAGCCAGCGCCGTGTTCACCAGTAAGCTGGTGGATGGTCGCTTCCCGGATTATCGCCGGGTATTGCCCAAAGGCGGCGACAAGATAGTGCTGGCCAGTCGCAATCAGCTTAAGCAAGCACTATTGCGGGCTTCTATTCTGTCCAATGAGAAATTCCGTGGTGTCAGGGTGCAGCTGGAAAATGCGCTGCTCAAGATCACCGCCAATAACCCGGAGCAGGAAGAAGCCGAAGAGATCATCGATGTGGATTACGCCGGTCAGCCGCTCGAAATCGGCTTCAACGTCTCTTATCTGCTGGATGTGCTCAATGGTCTCAAGGCCGATGAAGTGAGGATCACCCTCAGTGACGGTAACTCCAGTGCTTTGATTGAAAACCACGTCGAGGAAGACTCCATGTACGTGGTGATGCCGATGCGCCTCTAGGGGCGACTTTGGGCCATAAATGAGTCTAACTCGTCTCAATATCCAAGCTTTTCGTAATATCGATTCAGCCCAACTGCTCCCCGGCACTGGGCTGAATCTTATTTACGGCCAAAATGGCAGTGGCAAAACCAGTGTCCTGGAGGCGATTTACTTTCTGGGGATGGGGCGCTCGTTTCGCAGTCATCTGTCTCAGAGGGTGATCAATAACCAACAGGATCAGTTGACCCTGTTTGCCAATTTGAGCCTGCCCTCCGGTGACAGTAAGTTGGGGCTGCGGCGGTTTCGCAGTGGCGAAACCGAGGTCAGAATGGATGGCGAGAAGATAAAACGCCTGTCTGTGCTGGCCGACACCCTGCCTATTCAGGTGATAACCCCAGAGAGCTTTTCACTGTTGTTTGAAGGCCCCAAGGCCAGGCGCCAGTTTATCGATTGGGGCGCGTTTCATTGCGATCCCCAGTTTTATCAGGCCTGGGTCAATGTAAGGCGGATCCTCAAGCAACGTAATCAATTACTTAAGGACGGTGCAGCCTACCAGCAAATCGCATACTGGGACCGGGATTTTATCCGTTATACCGAGTTGGTCACCGAGATACGAAAGGCATATGTAGACTCGTTAAATGAGCTACTTAAGGGTATAATCGGGGAGTTTTTACCACAGGTTGATATCAAGGTTTCCTTTACCCGTGGTTGGGATAGTAAAACTGAGTTTTCGACCCTGTTACAGGCGTCTTATTCCCGGGATCTATCCATGGGGCACACCGTCAGTGGCCCCCATAAAGCCGACTTGAGACTCAGAGTGGGTAATCTACCCGCTCAGGATGCTTTGTCCCGTGGTCAGCTGAAGTTGTTGGTGTGTGCACTGCGAATAGCACAAGGAAAGTTGCTTAAACAACAAATAGATAAGAATAGTATCTATCTGGTCGACGATCTGCCGTCAGAGTTGGATGCGAAACACAGGAAGTTATTGCTGCGGCAGTTGAGCGAAACCGGGGCGCAAGTGTTTGTCACTGCGATTGACCCGGCAGCAATATCAGATTCATTAAGCACGCCCCCAAGCCGGATTTTTCAGGTGGAACAGGGGCGGGTAACGGTCATTGAATAACCGATGAGAGAATAATATGTCAGAGAACAGTTACGATTCTTCGAGTATCAAGGTCCTTAAGGGCCTTGATGCGGTACGTAAAAGACCTGGGATGTATATTGGTGATACCGACGATGGCACGGGTCTGCATCACATGGTATTCGAAGTCGTCGATAACTCTATCGATGAAGCTTTGGCGGGCCACTGCAGTGACATAGTGATCACCATCCATGTTGATGGCTCTGTATCTGTCAAAGATGATGGTCGTGGTATTCCGGTCGCCATTCACCCTGAAGAAGGGGTATCGGCTGCTCAGGTTATTATGACAGTGCTGCACGCCGGCGGTAAGTTCGACGACAACTCCTATAAAGTTTCCGGTGGTTTGCACGGTGTGGGTGTGTCAGTGGTTAACGCCCTGTCGGAAAAGCTGCAGTTGACCATTCGCCGCGATGGCAAGGTTTATGAGCAGTTCTACAAGCACGGTGAGCCGCAAGAGCCTATCAAGGAAATCGGTGAAGCAACCAAGACAGGTACTGAAATTCGTTTCTGGCCCAGCCATGAAACCTTTACTGATACCGAGTTTCACTATGAGCTGCTGGCCAAACGTATTCGCGAGCTTTCATTCCTGAACTCAGGCGTGGGTATCCGTCTTATTGACGAGCGCGACAACAAAGATGAGTTTTTCCACTATGAGGGCGGTATCAAGGCCTTCGTAGAGTACCTGAACCGTAACAAGACTCCGGTGAATAAGGATGTATTCCACTTCTCCCAAGAGCGGGAAGATGGCATCACTGTTGAAGTAGCCATGCAGTGGAATGACGGTTTCCAGGAAAGCATTTTCTGTTTTACCAACAACATTCCCCAGCGTGATGGTGGTACTCACCTGGCAGGTTTCCGGGCGGCATTGACCCGTAACCTGAACAACTACATGGAGAATGAGGGCTTCAACAAGAAGGGCAAGACCAACGCCACAGGTGATGACGCCCGTGAAGGCCTGACAGCTGTGGTTTCTGTGAAGGTTCCTGACCCCAAGTTCAGCTCCCAAACCAAAGACAAGCTGGTTTCCAGTGAGGTCAAAGGCGCCGTGGAACAGACCATGGGTGAGAAGCTGAATGACTATCTGCTGGAAAACCCAGCCGATGCCAAGATGATTGTTGGCAAGATTATCGACGCTGCCCGCGCCCGTGAAGCGGCCCGTAAAGCCCGCGAGATGACCCGTCGTAAAGGTGCCCTGGATTTGGGTGGTTTACCGGGTAAATTGGCGGACTGTCAGGAAAAAGACCCTGGTCTTTCTGAAATCTACATAGTGGAGGGTGATTCGGCCGGCGGTAGTGCCAAACAGGGCCGAAACAGAAAGAACCAGGCTATTTTGCCACTCAAGGGTAAAATTCTTAACGTAGAGAAGGCCCGCTTCGACAAGATGCTGTCTTCTCAGGAAGTGGCGACTCTTATCACTGCCCTTGGCTGCGGTATCGGCCGTGATGAATATGATCCGGAAAAAACCCGTTACCACTACATCATCATCATGACGGATGCTGACGTCGACGGCTCGCACATTCGTACGCTGCTGTTGACCTTCTTCTTCCGTCAGATGCCTGAGCTGATTGAGCGTGGCTTTGTTTATATTGCCCAGCCTCCTTTGTTCAAAGTGAAAAAAGGCAAGCAGGAGCAGTATCTAAAAGATGAGCCGGCATTGACTGAATACTTGACCACTCAGGCTCTTGATGGCGGCTGCATCTATCCGTCCAAGGATGCTCCGGCCATGTCAGGTGAAGGCCTCGAGCGTCTGGTTAATCAGTATCGCGAAGTGGAAGCCATTATTGAGCGTTTGGAAAAGCGTTACCCAACCAATGTGACCAACCGCATGCTGTATCGTCCACGGGTGACCGCCGAAATGCTGGCCGATGAGGCCGCTATGGCCACTTGGTGCAAAGGCCTGCTGCAGGATCTTGAAGATGAAGAGAATGGCGGCGTTATCTACAAGATGGAAACCGTGCTGGATCCAGAGCGTAAGGTGTATCTGCCGCAGCTCATTGTGCGCAAACACGGTATAGATACCCATTATCTGTTTGGTTATGACTTCTTCCATTCCAGCGATTATGAGCGTATCGCCAAGCTGGGTGAGCAGATCTGTGATCTGATTGAAGACGGCGGCTATGTTAAACGCGGTGAGCGGGTCAAAGAGGTCAGCAGTTTTGTTGAAGCACTTGACTGGCTGATTGCTGAGTCCAAGCGCGGCCTTTATATTCAGCGCTATAAAGGACTGGGTGAAATGAACCCCGAGCAGCTATGGGAAACCACCATGGATCCCGAGAGCCGCCGCATGTTGCAGGTCACCATTGAAGATGCGATAGCTGCCGATCAGCTGTTTACCACTCTGATGGGCGATCAGGTTGAGCCAAGACGTGACTTTATCGAAGCCAACGCGCTCAACGTGGCTAACCTCGACGTTTAATCAAACAGCTCGTTGTCTTTAAAAGGAAGGCCTCAGGCCTTCCTTTTTTATTGGGTGTTTACCGCGTTAACTTTAGGAAATAGCGATTATACTGAACCATCTGGGGTGGAATAATTGCGCAGGAAATCAAGTGATAGGAATCTTCAGGAAACTGTTTAATGTCAGGGAAAACGTTGAAGTAGAGCGGCCAAAAAGCTTCAACGAAGCTCCGCCCAATATTCAGCATGAGCAGCAAATCTTGAGCCGCTCGCGGGAGACTGAGGCTGACGAACTGGTGGCTGCCGTCGATGCTACTGCACTGTTTTACAGTTTACTGTTCTCCGTCAGCAGCCAGAATAGCGGTGGCGTTGCCAATAAACTCGAAAAGCGAGTCATGAGCGACATTGAGCAGGCACTGGCCTCACCGCAGCAGATTGCCGATTCTGTACTGCAGATCCCTGGTCGTATACTGGAGCTGGACAACAAACTCAGCGATCCAGAATTTGATAGTCAGGATATAGTGGTACTGATTCAGCAAGATCCCGTATTGAGTGCCGAGGTGATCCGCATCTGTAACTCGGCGGCTTTTCGCCGCAGCGAGCGGCAGATAACCAGTCTCCAGCAGGCTCTGGTTCAACTGGGCAGCAACAGACTAAGACGGATAGTGACTACCTGCATGATGAAAGAGATGATAGATATCAAACCCATCTACTTTCGCCGTTTTGGGGCCCATTTGTGGCGCCATTCACTACAGGTGGCTTTCCTGGCCGGAGAGCTGGAAACCGAAGAACCGGATACAGCTTTTATGGTGGGGCTGCTGCACGATGTTGGCAAGATAGCCATCTTCAAGCTGTTGCTCGATGCTTTCAATCAGGCCGACCCTGGCGAGCAGCCCAAGTCCTGGCTGTTCCGTCAGGTGATGACGGCGCGCTCCTTGTCATTGAGTAGCCTGCTGGTGAGTTGCTGGCAGTTACCCAAGGCATTTGAGATTGTACTGCAACCTCTGGCCAATGTCGGTGCCAAGCCGGAAAATCGTTTAAGCCAGCTGATTTGGCAAGCCAATCTGATCAGTGAATGCTCTATGCTGGTGGAAGAGGATAAGTTTCCCCCGGAATTGCTGGATGCCTTGTTGAAGGAAGCCAATATCAGCCGGGAAATGTTTGAACAGTGGCATCAGAAACTGCTTGAAATAAAATGAAAAAACGCGCCTTTCGGCGCGTTTTTTAGCTGTTTGGCATCACTGCAACTGCCATCACTGCAACAGTGATATATCGGCCACTCGCAGGAACTGATTCCGCAGCTGGTTCAGCAGTGCCAGACGATTGCGGCGCAGCGCCTCATCGTCGGCCATTACCATCACATCTTCAAAGAAGGTATCTACCGGCTCTTTCAGCGTCGATAGCAGGGTCAATCCCTGTTGATATTCCCCTTTGGCAAACAAGGGCTCAAGTTGTGGCTGAAGTAAGCTCAGAACTTGATTCAGGGCCTTCTCGGCATCTTCCTGCAGCAGGGCAGTATCGACTTCGCTTGGTAATTCACCTTCAACCTTGGCGAGAATATTGGAAACCCGCTTGTTGGCTGCGGCCAGAGAGGCGGCTTGCTCCAGGCTGCGGAAATGGCTGACGGCCTGGATACGGCTGTCAAAGTCGGCCGGACGAGTCGGCCGACGGGCCAGAACCGCCAGAATCACATCGGTACTGATGCCTTTATCCTGATACCAGGCGCGGAAACGGCCCATCAGAAATTCCAGCACCTCTTCGGCGCAGTGCTGATTGCTGAGGTTGCTGCCGTGAGCCTTAATGGCGCAGCCAATCAGTTCGACCAGATCCAGTGGCAGTTTGTTCTCAACAATGATCCTCAGTACACCTATGGCCGCGCGGCGCAGGGCAAAGGGGTCGGCAGCGCCTTTAGGAGCCTGGCCGATACCGAATATCCCGGTCAGGGTATCCAGCTTCTCTGCCAGTGCAACGGCGCAGGATACCGGCGCTGTAGGCACAGTATCACCGGAGAACTTGGGCTTGTACTGTTCTTCCAATGCCAGTGCAACGGCTTCGGTTTCCCCTTCGAGGCGCGCGTAATGCATACCCATGGTGCCTTGGGTGTCGGTAAATTCCATAACCATATTGGTCATCAAATCGGCCTTGGACAACAGACCGGCCCGCTTGGCATCGGCTTGGTTGGCATCGATTTTGGCCGCAATGGCTTCGGCCACACAGGAGATGCGCTCCACTCTGTCTTTAAGGGTGCCCAATTGCTTCTGGAATACCACGGTTTCCAGGCTGGCAATGCGGGACTCGAGTGATTGCTTTTTATCTGTGTTAAAGAAGAATTCGGCATCGGCCAGGCGAGGGCGGACAACTTTCTCATTCCCGGCTATGATTTGCGCCGGATCTTTGGACTCAATATTGGTCACAAAGATGAAGTTGGGCATCAGCTTATTGTTGCCATCAAATACCGGGAAGTATTTCTGATCGCCTTTCATTGTGTAGACCAGAGCCTCGGCGGGCACCTGCAAAAACTTCTCTTCGAAAGCCGCTGTCAGTACCACAGGCCATTCAACCAAGGAGGCGACTTCTTCAAGCAGTTCGTCGGCGATATCGGCACGGCCACCCAACTCGGCAGCGGCTTTTTCGGCGTCTGTCTTGATGATATCCATTCTGGCCTGATAGTCGGCAATCACCTTGCCGCGCTCTTTCAAGCTGCTGAGGTAGTTGTCGGCATGATCCAGCTCGAAGCTGGCTTCGCCCATAAAGCGGTGACCACGAATGGTACGTGCGGAGGTGATACCCAACAGCTCACCGGCAACCAGCTTGTCACCCAACAACATGGTAACTGTATGCACGGGGCGAATAAATTGAGTCTTGTTGCTGCCCCAGCGCATAGGCTTGGGGATAGGCAGCTTATCCAGGGCGCGCTGGGCCATGGCCGGGATCAGGCTTTCAGTGGTCACACCTTCAACCTTGGCGCGGTGCAGCAGCCATTCCCCCTTGTCTGTCACCAGACGCTCGGCTTCGGCAACGCTGATACCATTGCCGCGGGCCCAGCCTTCGGCGGCCTTGGTTGGCTTGCCGTCGGCATCAAAGGCCGAGCTGACCGCTGGGCCTCTTTTCTCAACCACTTTATCCTGTTGTGCCAGGGCCAGTTGCTCTATGTAGAGCGCCAAACGGCGCGGAGCGGCATACCAGTGTGCCTTGCTATAGCTGAGTTCGGCCTTGTCCAGCTCTTCGCAGAAGTTGTTTACAAAAGACTCTGCCAGAGTGCGCAAAGCTTTTGGTGGCAGCTCTTCGGTACCTATCTCTATGAGTAAGTTGTCAAAATTCATTAGTTCTACCTCATTTGCACATTGGGAAGCCCAGGGCTTCACGCGCCTGGTAATAAGCTTCGGCTACCGCCTTGGCCATGGTGCGCACCCGCAGGATGTAGCGCTGACGCTCGGTCACAGAGATGGCGTGACGGGCATCGAGCAGATTGAAGGCGTGTGAGGCCTTCATCACTTGCTCATAAGCGGGCAGAGGCAGAGGTTTTTCCAGTGAAAGCAGGTGCTGACAGGTTTTTTCGCACTGATCGAACAGACCGAACAGGAAGTCGACATCGGCATGTTCAAAGTTGTAGGTCGACTGCTCCACTTCGTTTTGGTGGAACACGTCACCATAGGTGATCCTTCCCATTGGGCCGTCGGTCCACACCAGATCATAGACGCTGTCTACGCCTTGAATATACATGGCAAGACGTTCTAGACCATAGGTGATTTCGCCGGTTACCGGGCTACATTCGAGGCCACCAACCTGTTGGAAATAGGTGAACTGGCTGACTTCCATACCGTTGAGCCAAACTTCCCAGCCCAGGCCCCAAGCACCCAGGGTAGGTGATTCCCAGTTGTCTTCAACGAAACGGATATCATGGATACTTGGGTCTACACCCAGGGCTTGCAGTGAGCCTAGGTACAACTCCTGAATATTATCCGGTGAAGGTTTCAATACGACCTGAAACTGATAGTAGTGCTGAAGACGGTTGGGGTTTTCACCATAGCGGCCATCGGTAGGGCGGCGCGATGGTTGGACATACGCGCTGCTCATCGGCTCTGGGCCCAATGAACGCAAAAAGGTTTGTGGATGGAAGGTGCCGGCACCGACCTCCATGTCCAGGGGTTGAACTATGGCGCAACCTTGCTGCGCCCAGTATTCTTGCAGGGTTAAGATAAAACCCTGGAATGTCTTCACGTCGTGTTTCGTCGTCATATCTACTGCTGTCAGCTATTAATAGAAAATGGTTTCGATTATACCTTGTCGATATAGGCTTATGTAGGTTATTTTTTATCGGATTTAACGATTTAAGGGATTTTGAGTAATGGATATAGTTCGTTGTGGCTGGGTGACTGATGATCCTCTCTATCAGGAATATCACGACAAGGTATGGGGAAGGCCGGTTTACGATGCCAAAGAACTGTTTGCCAAGCTCTGTCTCGATGGTCAGCAGGCTGGTTTGTCGTGGCTGACCATTCTCAAAAAGCAGGCCAACTATGAACGCGCCTTTGCCGGGTTTGATCCCCAAGTCATTGCCGGGTTCGACCAAGCCAAGATAGAGGAATTGCTACAAGACCCAGGGATAGTGCGCAATCGAGCTAAGGTGAATTCCATAGTTCGAAACGCCAAGGCATATCTGGCATTTGTGGAACAAGGTAATGATTTTTCAGAATTTCTTTGGGGTTTTGTCGGCGGGGTACCCAAAGTGAATCGCTTTGAAACCCTGACTCAGGTTCCGGCTCAAACACCAGAGTCGGAGGCTATGTCCAAGGCGCTGAAAAAACTGGGGTTTAACTTCTGTGGCCCGACAATTTGCTATGCCTTTATGCAGGCTGTAGGCATGGTCAACGATCATCTGTTGGATTGCTGTTGTTATCCCCATGATTAAATTTTCCCGGCGTCGCCGTTTTTTGCTGCTACTGTTCAGTTCTGGTCCGGGGCCAGGGCCCTTTGCGACGATAATCTATCTGCCATTGTGCATGTTATTCTGGATGTTTATCGCATTTGCCTTGGGTCGATTATTGACGCTTAGTGATGGCGTTAGTGTGTTTATTGGAGCGCTATTTACATTGCCAACTCTGGCGCTGGTGAACTTGTGGGCCGTTCGGGTGGGTGATACTTTACTGCGACTCAGCTTTGGCAAACAAGCCATCATGCCTACACTCATCCGTTTCCTGTTGCCGGCGCTTGTTAGCTACCTACTGTTATCTTTGGCACTGCTACTGCTTATAAAATAAAAGGATGTTCCACGTGGAACATCCTTCCGTATTTACGTTGGGCTTAATCCTTTTAAATCTCTTCAAAGAAGAAGGGCTGGCGCTGCTTCTTATCACCATTGAGTTGATTCATGGTTTCGGCATCATAGAGTTTGCCATTGACCATAGTATGAGTGACCCTGTCTGTGACCCTAATATCCTCTAGCGGGTTACCGTCGATAACAATAAGGTCGGCTAATTTGCCCGGCGTTATCGAACCAAGTTGATGGTCCATAGCGAAGGTCTTGGCGGGATAAAGCGTTGCCGTCTTCAGCACTTCCATATTGCTCATACCGCCCTGGGCAAACATCCACATCTCCCAATGAGCAGCCAAGCCTTCGCGCTGACCATGGGCACCAATGTTGGGATGAATCCCCAATTGATTCACCTCATTGGCGACTCTGGCCACATTGAAGTGGTTGTAATGTTCATCCGGTGCGGTAGGCCTTCTCATGGAGCGAGCCCGCAACAGATCGGCTGGAACATATTTTGACAATCGTGGATGAGCCCAGACATCAGTCTTGTCGTACCAATAGTTTTCACCCGAAATGCCGCCATAGGCCACTACCAGGGTGGGGGTGTAACCCACTTGGGTTTGGCTCCAGAACTGCTTAATGTCGTCGTAGATTGCTGCAGCCGGCAGGGAATGTTCCACTGTGGTGTGGCCATCGGCAATCATGGTGAGATTATGCTGCAGCAGGCTTCCTCCCTCTGGAACCACCATCATCTCCAGTTCTCTGGCAGCGGCTATGACTTGTTGACGCTGATTGCGTCTGGGTTGGTTATAGCTCTTGACGCTGAAAGCGCCGACTTTTTTAAGTCGTTCGAGGTGGAATTTGGCATCATCCAATGAGTCTATGTGGCTGGTGTAGCCAGGTAAGTTGGCACCATAGAGTATGGTGCCGGTAGAGAAGATCCGCGGACCAACAATCTTTCCGGCTTTTTGTTGCTCGCTGGCAGCAAAAATTTCTGTAGTGTCATTGGAGGGATCATGGATGCTGGTAACCCCCAAGGCCAAGCCGGCATATAGCTGCCAGTTCTGCTGGGGGATGATTTCGCTTTCACCTTGAGCGCCATGGGCATGGGCGTCAAACAGACCCGGCATCAGTGTCTTACCTGAAATATCCACTAGCATGGCATCATTCGGAATTTCCATGTCGGCTTCACCCACGGCTTGGATATGGTTATCTTTCACCAGCACCACACCCTTATCTATGACCCTATCATTCTCCATTGTGATGATCTTACCGCCGACGAAAGCGATTGTTCCACGTGGAACATCCATCTCTGTCTGAAAACCAATCTTAGTAACTTGGACCTTGTCCTTAGCATTCTTCTCTTGATAGTCGTTATTCAGGCTCACTTGATAGAGTTCTGGGCCAAGGGTCCAATAGAGTTGATCGCTGTTGGCGCCCCAACTGATACTCTCACCGGCGCGGGTACTGAGCTGTGTTACCGGCAAATTAGTCGCCTTAGGCCCGATATCAACGGTTTCACCATGCTTGGCGAAGGGGGTGACCCAAACCCGGAAACGCTCGGCAAATGCGAGTTGCTTACCATCGGGAGATACCCTGAATTCTGTGGCGTGTTTGCTGGTGTAGTGTACCCGCTTATCGAAACCACTAAGCGATATCGAGGCTAGCTGCGGCGTTTCACCACTCTCCATAAAGTAGACTCTGTTATTGTCGGCACCAAACTGTGGTTGGAAGCCCTGAGCTGAGAGTTTCTTTAGTCCTTTACCATTGCTGTCAACCAAGTAGAGCCCGGGATCCTGACTCCAGGTTTTGGGGGTAATATAGCCACCCGCAATTTTACGAAACACCACCTTTTTGCCATCGGGAGAGAAGGTGGGCTCGATATATTTCCCCGGCTCTTGGGTAAGTGTTGTGGTTTTTCCTCCTCGGGCACTGATGGTTCTAACGCTGCCTTGTTGCTGATCATTCCATGTGGTAAACACCACACGCTTACCGTCACGGGACCATTGAGGGAATAACTCTTCCAACTGTTCATCCAAACGGGTCAGGCGCTTCGGTTTGCCGTCCGGCAGCTGTTTTATCCAGATTTTTCCCAGAGCTTCGTAGATGACTTTGGTTCCATCTGGCGACACCTGAGCCATGCGCAGCATTTTGACATCCAGTTGTTGCTGATCTATATCCTGCTTAAAGCGCACCGCCGGTTGCACAGCAAGCTCTGTGGTGACATTGAATGGGATCTCTGCCGTTTGCTTGGAAGCCAATTCGAGTTTGTGGATTTTGCCTTTTGCCCAGAAATAGATCTCTGCACTATCTGGACTCCAGGCCATAGTGGGATAGACACCGTGTATCGCCCAGGTTTCCTGCATGTCTCTGTCAAGGTTGCCATAGAGCTTTTGCTCTTTACCGGAAGCCAGATCCAACAGGTATAAGGTTGACTGAAAACCGTCGCGTTTGATATAGGCCAACTGTTTACCATCCGGGCTCGGAGTAGGCCTGATAGCACCACCTGTGCCTTCGATAAGCACTTCGATATCCCCGGTTTGGGTATCGTAGCGCTTTATCTTGTATATGCCTTTGACCGAGTCTTTGGAGTAGTGAAAGGTCTTGCCTGGGGTGGCATCTTGGCTGAAGTAGATATATCGGCCGTCAGGGGAATAGGCGGGTTCACCCAAATCTTTCTGATCATTTGGCCGCTCGGTGAGTTTAACTCCTTCGCCACCGGCAATATGATAAAGCCAGACTTCCCCGGCTCCTAGACTGCGACTGGCTGTGAAGTGCTTTCGCGCCACCAGATACTGGGAGTCTGGGCTCCAGGCCGGGCTGTTGAGTAGGCGGAATGTTTCATTGGTTACCGGACGCGGATTACTGCCGTCAGCATTCATTACCCAGATGTTGTCGCCGCCATCTTGATCCGATGTAAAGGCAATGTATTTTCCATCTGGGCTGTAGACAGGTTGCATCTGCCAGGCTATGCCTTGTGCCAGAGGTTTGGCTTCGCCGCCCTGAGCGGGAATTCTGTAGATGTCACCCAGCAGATCAAAAACCAGATATTTGCCATCTGGACTCAGGCTCAGATTCATCCAGGTACCTTCAGATACCTGAATTTTGGCTTGTTCAAGAGGAGCGTTCAGCGGGGCATTGACATCCCACTTGGGGGCTTGATCGTCACTGAATGCCGAAGCTGAAAAGAGCAATGAAACAGCTGTGTACAGAGGGGTTAGTTTAGGTCTCAACATGACAGCGGCCTTATTTTAGTTATCGGTTACCGACTGTCTGTTATCTCACAAATTTGTTAACAGTAAAACCTCAATACTGTATCAATTGGTTTTACATTTTTTATAAGTCTAAGTTGCGATTTGGCCAGCTATCGAGTAACTGAACCGGGTCCTGAGGTCTGATTTTTCCCGGATTGATCACTTTGGCGGTACAGCCACCACGCCAAGCAGGCGTTAATGCTGCTTCCAACCCAGGGTGTGCTCGCTCCATTTTGCCGCAGGGGTCTGTTTCTCCGGTAAGTTCAAGAACCAGTTGCTCACCAATTTTCAGGTATTTACCCACCAATTCAGGTGCAAACTCCAGACCATCCAGCAGCAAGTTGGCTCTGCGGCTCGTCCAGGGAAGCTCTGTCTGCAATTGAGCACAGGCTTGTTGCCACTGTTGTTGAGACAACAGCGTCACCTGACGCTTTCCCGGTTTACCGAAAACGTCGCCCTCTACACCTTGAGCCAAACTGACTTCGGCATAAGGCAATAAATCCATTGGGGCGTTTCTTTGCTTTTTATGGGCGATAGCGAGCAGGGTAATCATAGGTTCCTTCCTGATGGAGTGAGTTAATTAGAGGCCCTTCTTAATCAAATATTGATAAGGCAGGTTATCCGTTTGACTGGCCACCAAGGTGTGGTCCATAAACTGGCAAAAGCTGGGAATATCTCTGGTGGTAGCCGGATCATCGGCGATGATGAGTAGCGTTTCTCCTTCGGCCATATGACGGACTTTTTTACGAACCATCATGACAGGTTCCGGACACCTCAAACCTAAAGCATCCAGTTGATGTTGGGCACTGGCGAAGACCTGACTCATATAACCTCTTACAACGAGAACAACAGAAGTGGCTAATATTACTCCAAGGCAGCGGTCAAACCAAGTTGGCAGCTATTTTTTGTGCTCTACCGCATTGTTCCACGTGGAACATAGTTCTGTGCTTAATCCAACTCTGAGCTCTTAACTGTATCTTCGGCCTCCGGATCTCCGCCGGTTTCTGCTGTCGTATTCTGCTTGCGGGAACGCTTATAGGCATACATGCGCTCGTCGGCCAGATGGATTAATGCCATGGGCTCCATATATTCATCGGGACCGGTTTCAGCAATGCCGACACTAAGAGAAACCTCTTTGAGTGATTGTTGTAGATACTGCCTGAGTCGGTCGATAAATACTTCTCTGGCCTGATCTTCGCGGCAGTTGGGTAGTATGATGCAGAACTCATCTCCGCCATAACGGAAGCAGCAGTCCTCCAATCTGGCTGTATTTTTTATCGCATTGGCGACGGTGCAGAGAACTTCATCCCCTAGTCTATGGCCTTGGGTGTCATTGAAGTTTTTGAAGTCATCTATATCCATATAGATGGCGGAGACCGGCTCGGCTCTCCTTTGTGCCGCTCGGAGGATTCTGGTGGCTATTTCCTGCAGATGGCGCACGTTCAGTAGCCCAGTTAGGGGATCGGTTCGCGAAAGCTCCTCCAACTGTTGTGTTCTCTGCTTTACCTTGGTCTCCATGCTGAGAGCGTATTGCTCCGCCTTGTACTTAGCATTCTCTATTTCGGAAACCAGGCTGCGAATGTAAGTATCGAATACCAGGGTCACATCAAACAACATTAACTTGTCCAGGGCGACTCTCGCTTCCTGAAACTCTTGCTCCTTAGTCATGGATGTAGCCAATACTTCGTAGAGCAGCGACTTTAGAGTATGAACCGCCGACAAGTAGAGTTTGGGCTCCACACCGATACGTTTATGTACCAAACCGATACGCAGACGGTTGTTAACATACTCAAGGTCATAAACACCACTAAATAAATCAATAACATACCTTCTTTGTGCCGTACGCAACCGAGCGAGAGTGTCTGAGTCGCCAATTAGAAGGGCTATTTCGGAAACACTGGTCTGTAATTGATAAAAACTGTCTACGACCCTGTCTATGTTGTGTTCGATAATGGGTTTGCAGGAAAGCAGAGCCTTGATGTCCTGACTGCCGAGATTAAAAAGAGATTTGCGGAAGTCAATTTCCAGCTCAGTGATCCGCATCTGCTCGAACAGTGTCTGTTCAGTCTGGAGCATGATGTTCTCTTCACCGTTATTAGTTACTGAAAGTAAAGATGAAGAATGGACTAAGAGCAAACTATCACGAGGGGGAATCTTGAGTATTTGACGGCAATAAAAAACCGCCGCTTGGCTTTAACTGACCAGGCAGCGGTTTTTGTTTGAGTTCGCTTGAAAGGGGCTGCTTTATACGCCCTCAGCCTTGGCGATATTTACTCAGACACGCTCAAACACAGTGGCAATACCTTGGCCGAGACCAATACACATGGTTGCCAGACCCAAGGTCGCGTCCTTACTCTCCATCAGATTGATCAAAGTGGTGGAGATACGGGCTCCCGAGCAACCCAGAGGGTGACCCAAAGCGATGGCACCACCGTTGAGGTTAACCTTCTCATCGACCAGCTCCATAAGACCCAGGTCTTTCACGCAAGGCAGAGATTGCGCGGCAAAGGCTTCATTCAGTTCAACCAGATCGATATCCGCTATGCTGAGGCCTGCGCGAGTCAGTGCCTTTTGTGTGGCTGGAACCGGGCCATAGCCCATGATTGATGGGTCACAACCGGCAACCGCCATCGACTTGATACGAGCTCGGATAGGCAGCCCCAGCGCCTTGGCTTTCTCTTCTTCCATCACCAGCATGGCCGATGCGCCATCGGACAGGGCCGAAGAGGTACCAGCGGTAACAGTGCCGTTGGCCGGGTCAAACACGGGACGCAGGCCCGCCAGTGATTCCATACTGGTTTCAGGGCGGATCACTTCGTCATAATCAATTTTGATCAAGGCACCATTGGCATCATGGCCTTCGATAGCCTGGATCTCTCTTGCAAAACGGCCTTCAACTGTGGCTGCATGCGCACGTTTGTGCGAGCGCACGGCAAACTCATCCTGCATTTCACGGCTGATACCGTGCATGCGACCGAGCATTTCCGCCGTCAGTCCCATCATACCGGCTGCTTTGGCAACCCGGGTTGCCAGGCCAGGGTGGAAGTCGACCCCATGACTCATGGGAACATGACCCATATGTTCAACACCACCAATGATGAAGGTGTCACCCATGCCAGTCATGATGGCCCTGGCTGCCTGGTGAATGGCTTCCATGGAGGAGCCACAGAGACGGTTTACGGTAACTGCGCCAACCTGCTTGGGGATACCCGCGAGCAGAGAGGCATTACGGGCGATATTAAAACCTTGCTCCAGAGTCTGCTGCACACAGCCCCAGATAACGTCTTCTATGGTGCCGGGATCCAACTGGGGGTTACGTACCAGCAGGGCTTTCATCAACTCGGCAGAGAGTGTCTCTGCACGAACATTTCTAAATACACCGGCCTTGGAACGGCCCATGGGTGTACGAATGCAATCTACGATAACTGCTTGTTTCATGGTTAAAATCCTTTCCGCAAATTAGGCCTGATAGTAAGAACCGTTGTTGGCTGCCAGTTCACGCATGCCATCGGTCACCTGGTAGAGTCCCCCCAGGTGGGCGTATTTGTCAGCCAGGACGACAAAGTTGGCAACGCCCATGGTATCCAGATAGCGGAACACACCGCCTCTGAATGGTGGGAAGCCAAGACCATATACCAGACCCATGTCGGCTTCGGCCGGGGTGGCGACTATGCCTTCTTCCAAGCAGCGTACGGTTTCAATAATCATGGGGATCATGGTGCGGGCGATGATTTCATCGCTGCTGAACTCTTTGAGTTCACCGAATTCGGTCTGCAGTAATTCGTAGCTGACAGGATCCTTGTCTTTCTTCGGCTTACCACGCTTATCCACAGAATACTGGTAGAAACCTTTACCGTTCTTCTGCCCCAGGCGCTCATGGCCAAACATGATATCTATGGCGTCTTTACCTGTTTTGCCCATACGGTCCGGGAAGCCTTCGGCCATGACGGCCTGGGCGTGATGGCCGGTATCCAAACCGACTACATCTAGCAGATAAGCCGGGCCCATAGGCCAACCAAACTGTTTCTCCATCACCTTGTCGACGGCGATAAAGTCTGCACCATCGGCCAGCAGGCCGTTAAAACCGGCGAAATAGGGGAAGAGTACCCGGTTAACGAAGAAGCCGGGGCAGTCGTTGACCACTATCGGCGTCTTACCCATCTTGCTGGCATAGGCCACTACAGAGGAGATGGTTTCTTCCGAGCTATGTTCGCCACGGATCACTTCCACCAGTGGCATCTTGTGCACGGGGTTGAAGAAGTGCATACCGCAGAAGCGGGAAGGGTCTTTCAGACTCTTGGCAAGCAGATTAATCGAGATGGTTGAGGTGTTGGACGCTATGATGGCATCGGCAGCCAGCTGCTGCTCTACTTCGGCCAGCACAGTCGCCTTAACCTTGGGATGTTCTACTACCGCTTCTACTACTATGTTGGCGTCTTTGACGGCGCTGTAGTCGAGCGATGGGGTGATGTTGTTGAGCACTTTGGCCATCTTTGCCGGGGTGGAGCGACCACGCTCTACCTGGGCCGTCAGTAGCTTGGCTGCTTCGTTAAGGCCGAGATCCAGCGCCTTCTGCGCTATGTCCTTCATAACAATCGGCGTACCCTTGCTGGCACTTTGGTAGGCGATACCGCCGCCCATAATGCCTGCGCCCAATACTGCAGCTTGTTCAATGTTTTTGGCTTGTTTGGCGGCCTTCTTGGCTTTGCCTTTGACCAGTTGGTCATTGAGGAAGATGCCGATCAGCGCCTTGGCCACATCAGTTTTGGCCAGTTGAATAAAGGCTTGATGCTCTACCAATAAGGCTTCTTCGCGCCCCAGACCGGCTGCCTTTTCCACAACGTTAACCGCCGCCATTGGTGCCGGATAGTGCTTGCCGGCAACGGAAAACACCATGCCCTTGGCTGTGGTGAACGACATCATGGCTTCCAGCTTGGGCAGTGTCAGTGGCGACTGTTTACGTTGACGGCGGCTCTGCCAGTCAAGTTTGCCAGCCAGCGCGTCCTGTAGCATCTGTAGTGCTGCGGCCTGGAGCTGCTCTGGAGCCACTACTGCGTCTACAGCGCCGACTTTGAGAGCGGCTTCCGGGCGTTGGTCTTTGCCTGTGGTGATCCACTCCAGTGCATTGTCTGCACCTATCACTCTGGGTAGGCGCACTGTGCCACCGAATCCCGGGATGATCCCCAGCTTGGTTTCCGGCAGGCCGATTCGGGCACTGGTGTCGGCAATGCGGAAGTCTGTGGCCAAAATGGTTTCGCAACCACCGCCCAGGGCAAAACCATTGATAGCAGAAGCAGTTGGGAAAGGCATGTCTTCCAGCTTGTTGAATACCGCATTGGCTTGCTGCAACCATGACAAGAGTACTTCATCTTCCTGGGCGAACAACCCAAGGAACTCAGTAATGTCGGCACCGACAATAAAGGCATCTTTGGCCGATGTCAGCAGCAGTGCCTTAACGCTGGATTCCGCTTTGATGGCGTCCAGTGCCTCATCCAGAGAGGTCAGGGTGGCGCGGTCGAATTTGTTTACCGATCCTTCGGCATTGAAGCAAAGGCGGGCGATATTATTCTCGAGTAACTCAACCTGAATCATCGAATTTCGGTAGATCATTGCTTGCATCCTTATTGCTTAGGAGTAGGGCAGCTCAGGCCATCATTTGACCAGTTGTTGCTCAGTGTGCTTCGAAAAAAGGAAAAATACAACACCCAATTTAAACGATCGTTTAATTGCTTGCCGGTTAGCTGCAAATTTCAGCTTTGTGATACACTGCACATTGGCTTTTGTTGTAACTGTGAACAGCTTCCAATAGCAAGGGGAACCTTGATTTCAGATAACAGGAACGGCTTATTATGCAACTGGCTCAGCATTATCAATCACATATAAACACTCTTAATCAAAGGGTTGCCGAGATTTGTGCCCGTGAGGGACTGTCTGGATTGGCAATTCATTCGGGTCAACCCCACAGGCAGTTTCTGGACGATATCGATTACCCCTTCAAGGTGAATCCCCATTTCAAGGCCTGGGTGCCTTTACTGGAAACACCTCACTGTTGGCTGCTGGTCAATGGTCGTGACAAGCCTGTACTGATCTTCTACCGTCCCGAAGACTTCTGGCATAAGGTAACAGATCTGCCGCAAAGTTTCTGGTGTGACAGTTTTGATATCCGTATTTTGACCAAGGCCGATAAGGTGGCGGACCTCCTGCCTGTGGCCGAAGGTCGCTGGGCCTATATAGGTGAACACCTGGAAGTGGCTTCTGTGCTCGGGTTTAACAACTGTAATCCCGAAGCCGTAATGAGTTACATGCACTTTTATCGTGCCTGTAAGACAGATTACGAGTTGGAATGTATGCGTCAGGCTAACCGCATTGCGGTCAAGGGCCATCGCGCGGCCAAGAACGCCTTCTACAGTGGTGCCAGTGAGTTTGAAATCCAGCAGCAATATCTGGGTGCCATAGCACAAGGGGAGAATCAGGTTCCTTATGGCAACATCATAGCCCTCAACCAAAATGCGGCTATTTTGCATTACACTGCGTTGGAGCATGAAAGCCCACAGCAGAGGTTGTCTTTTCTGATCGATGCAGGTGCTTCTTTCCACGGCTATGCCGCCGATATCAGCCGTACCTATGCTTTTGAAAAAAATAGGTTCCACGATCTTATCCAGGCGATGAATCAACTGCAGCTTCAACTGATTGAGCACTTGCGACCCGGCAAACGTTATACCGAGCTGCATCTGCTGGCTCATCAACAGCTGGCAACTCTGTTACTTGAAGCCGGCCTGGCCAAAGGCTCACAAGAGACGCTGTTGGAGCAGGGCATTACCCGGGCGTTTTTCCCTCACGGGCTGGGGCATATGTTGGGATTGCAGGTGCATGATGTAGGTGGTTTCTTCAATGACGAACGCGGCACTCATGTGGCCCCTCCGGAAGAGCACCCGTTTCTGCGCTGCACCAGGACTATGGCGCCCGGGCATGTAGTAACCATAGAACCCGGGCTCTACTTCATCGACAGCCTGTTGGCGCCACTCAAACAAGATGGCCGCAAGGCGTTAGTGGATTGGGACCTGGTCGCCAGTTTGCGCCCGTTTGGTGGGATCCGCATCGAAGACAATGTCATAATCCACGCCCATGGCAACGAAAATATGACTCGAGAGTCTGGTCTCATTGATTGAAAGTTATCCCATTGCGGCCGAAGAACAGGAATATGAAGAGGAGATAAAGCACAGCCGCTTTATCTCTCTGGTATTTCCCTGTCATTCGCCGGAAGAGTTTAAACAGCAACTACAACAGATAAAGCAGCGTTATCCCGGTGCCAGTCATTATTGCCAGGCATTTATTTGTGGTGCACCCATGGGGCAGTTGGCCATGGGTTCGAGTGATGATGGCGAGCCAGGCGGTAGTGCCGGTCGCCCCATGTTGGCGGTATTGCAGGGGGCTGGCATAGGCGAGATTGGCGCGGTTGTGGTGCGTTACTATGGCGGCACCAAGTTGGGTGTGGGTGGGCTGGTTCGTGCCTACAGTAGTGGGCTCAAGCAGATGTTGCCCAGGCTGGCGACCAAGACCAAAATGCTTAGGGAAAAAGGCTATCTGGTTTGCCGTTACGACCAATTGGCCGATGTCGAACATCTGCTGCAGAGGCTCGATGTGTTGATAGAGGGGCGGGAGTTTTCAGAGCTGATTCGGCTGACACTGGCCGTGCCCTTATCTGTTACCGGAAGCATCAATAAGGAGCTGGCTCCCATGAGCCAAGGCCAGTTAAAGATAGATTTTTCACAGTGAACACTCTGATAACTTGTGCGACAATGCTGGGTTTTATTGGCCAATGGACTGATTGAAAAACGGCATGCATTACCGAACAATTACCCGTATTACCGGGTTACTGATAGGGCTCTTCTCCATCACTATGCTGCCTCCGGCATTGGTGGCCCTTATCTATGAAGACGGCGGTGGTACAGCCTTTATCAAGGCCTTCTTTATCAGTCTATTTATCGGTTTCTGGCTCTGGTATCCCAATCGCCACCATAAGGCAGAACTCAAGACCCGAGAGGGTTTTTTGATTGTTGTGTTGTTCTGGACCGTACTTGGTGCCATAGGTACCTTGCCCTTTTTGCTATCGAAACAGCCGGACTTGTCGCTGGCCGACAGTATTTTTGAATCTTTTTCGGCACTGACAACCACAGGGGCCACTGTGATTGTCGGCCTGGATAACCTGCCAAAGGCGATACTCTTTTATCGTCACTTGCTGCAATGGCTAGGTGGCATGGGAATTATTGTGTTGGCGGTAGCTATTCTGCCGGTGTTGGGGATTGGGGGGATGCAGCTTTACCGGGCTGAGATCCCCGGGCCCGTAAAAGATTCCAAGATGACCCCCAGGATTGCCGAAACGGCCAAGACGCTCTGGTATATCTATCTGATGTTGACCCTGGCCTGTGCCGGTGCTTACTGGCTCGCCGGTATGAGTGCCTTCGATGCCATCAGCCATTCATTTTCTACTATCGCCATCGGCGGCTTCTCCACCCATGATGCCAGCATGGGCTACTTTCAAAGCCCGACCATCAATTTAATTTGTGTGGTATTTCTACTGATTGCGGCAGTGAACTTCAGCCTGCACTTTGCGGCATTTTCCCGCCGGGGGATCAACTTCAAGGTTTACTTTCGTGATGCCGAATTCAAGGCGCTTATCGGTATTCAGTTACTGCTGACCGCTATCTGTTTCGCCACCTTGTATCACTCGGGTATCTACGACTCACCGGAACAAACTCTGGATCATGCGCTGTTTCAGGCGGTATCCATTTCCACCACTGCCGGTTTTGGTACCGAGAGCTTCCATGTTTGGCCGCTGTTTCTGCCTATTCTGTTGATGTTTTCCAGCTTTATCGGCGGCAGCGGTGGTTCTACTGCCGGCGGGATCAAGGTTATCCGCGTGGTGCTACTGTTACTGCAGGGCTCGCGCGAGCTTAAGCGTCTAATTCATCCCAGGGCCATGTTCTCCATTCGTATCGGTTCCAAGGCGTTGCCGGATAGGGTGATAGACGCTGTTTGGGGCTTCTTCTCCGCCTATGCTCTGGTGTTTGTCATCTGTATGCTGGTTCTGATGGCCATGGGGATGGATGCGATTACGGCCTTCAGCGCCACCGCAGCTTGCCTCAACAACCTGGGGCCAGGCCTTGGCGAAGTTGCCAGCAACTACGCCAGCATAGGTGACGGTGCCAAATACGTGCTTGTGGTTGCCATGTTGTTTGGGCGCTTGGAAATCTTTACCTTATTGGTGTTGTTTACCCCGACTTTCTGGAAGAACTGATGAGCAAGACTCTGATTATTTACTCGACCGTTGATGGCCAGACCAAGGCAATATGCCAGACCATGGCCGATGAATTGAGCCAAGCGGGTGAGATAGTCTCTATGGTATCGCTGGCTGAGGTGGAAACCGATACGTTACCGACATTCGATAAAATCTTGGTGGGTGCCAGCATACGTTATGGTAAGCATAGGCCTGAGCTGTATCGTTTCGTCAATAACCATCATGCGCTGCTGAACGCCAAGAAGAACGCCTTCTTTACCGTGAATGTTGTGGCCCGCAAGCCGGAAAAGAATACACCGGAAACCAACCCTTATATGCAGAAGTTCTTGCAGTTATCCCTGTGGCAGCCACAGTTGCAAGGCGTGTTTGCCGGCAAGATAGCCTATCCCAACTACGGTTTATTTGACCGTAGCATGATTCGGCTGATTATGTGGATAACCAAGGGGCCAACAGATACCAGCGGTACTTATGAATTCACCGATTGGCAGCGGGTGAAGGCATTTGCTGCCGAGTTTGCCGCGCTTTAAGACCTAAGGACGGTGCGAATAAGTCCTCGTGGCACTCTCTTTTGTAGAGAGTGGCTTGCACAGCAATTGGCGTTCAAGGCATCTGACTGAAGGCATGCCGGGGCGGATAACGCAGAAAGCCGGTTGCTGTGAAAGCCCCTAAGGGCGTGGCTTACAAGCCTGCCTGCTGTGTTGTGCTTCTTGCAAAGGACTAGGGCCATTTGCTGCGAACCACGCCTTGCATCCAGGCCCGTAAGCCGACGCAGAGCACACATGGGACTTATTCGCACCTTCCCTAAGCGCAGTACTTGCGGTGCAGGATAGAGATGACCTCTGTGACCTGCTGGTTCTTGAGCGAGTAGTAAACAACCTGCGAACTCTTGCGGGTCGCCACCAGATCTTCGGCACGCAGTACTGCCAGATGTTGTGACAGAGCGGACTGGCTCAGGGGTACGGTTTCATTCAGCTGAGTGACGCTCAACTCTTGATCCAGTAGTAGGCAGAGGATCATCAGGCGGTAAGGGTTGGCGATGGCCTTGAGCCATTTGGCAGCGTTTTCCGCATTGGAAAGCATGGCTGCGACATCAATATCTTTTTGCATCAGCTTGGAACCTCTTCGCCTTTTGATTAGGTTATTCTAATTGAATGGGGAGATGAGCACAATCATCAGTCTTTTATCTGGATCGCAATTCTAGCCTGAAAAATACCGATACAGCGCAATTTGCGGCAATATTCTCACGGGTTGAAGCCGATTATGTGATCTTTCAACTTGTTCAATCCGGGCGATAAGCCACACAATTTAAGTTACAGACACTCAATAGGCGAACTTATGAAATCCATTCTTGTGCTCTACTTCTCCCGTGGTGGCCACACTGCCAAGATCAGTCGCTGTATTGCCGAAAGGCTACAGCAGTTGGGCCATGAGTGTGACAGTATGGATTTGGCTGCGGCTGAGGCGGAAAACATCGACTGGCAAAAATATGATGTCGTGGTCCTCGGTGCTTGTGTGCTTTATGGTACCTACGACAAGAGCGTGTTCGCTTTTTGCAGCAAACACCAACAGGTGCTGGCAGAGAAAGGACTCAGTTTCTTTTCCGTCAATGTGGTGGCTCGCAAGCCGGAGAAACGGATCCCGGAAAACAACAAGTATCTGCAGAAGTTTATTGCCCTGTCGGATTGGAAGCCCAAGGATGTGAAGATTATCGCCGGTAAGGTGGATTACCCCTCTTGGGGCTGGCTGGACAGCTTTATGATCCGGCTGATCATGAAGATGACGGGGGGGCCAACCGATCCCAAGACGGTTATCGACTACACGGACTGGGAAGACGTAAAGCACTATGCCGAGTACCTGAGTGACTTGGCTTCCTGATAGAGGCAATGTTTTCAAAGCGCAGTCCTGGTACTGCGCTTTTTTGTATGTGTGGAAAAGGGTAGCAAGGTAAGTTAACTTTCACTATCTGTGTGCCTGTTGTCCGCTTAATATGGCTGGCTTTATTGGCACGATTTTAGGAGGTGTCATGAATGACGGTGAGATTCGCCTACGGGCGCTGGAAAGAACAGACCTGAGATTTATTCATCAGCTGAATAACAACCGCATCATTATGGCTTACTGGTTTGAAGAGCCCTATGAATCGTTCGATGAGCTTGAAGAGCTCTACAACAAGCATATCCACGACAAGACAGAGCGGCGCTTTATCGCAGAAAATGCTCAGCAGCAGACCATAGGTCTGGTTGAGTTGGTGGAGATCAATGACATTCATCGCAATGCCGAGTTTCAGATAATCATAGCGCCTGAGTTTCAGGGGCGAGGCTACGCCAGGGCCATGGTTAACAAGGCGCTTAACTACGCCTTTACCATACTGAACCTATACAAGGTTTATCTGCATGTGGCCTTGGAGAATGACAAGGCGTTACAACTCTATCAGAAGTGCGGCTTTAAAGAGGAAGGCCATCTGGTACAGGAGATCTTTATCAACGGCCAATACTCGGATGTCAAACGCATGTATGTCCTGCAGGCCGATTATATACAGTTGAATAAAATTCACTCATAGATAGTATCAGTATTTCCAGAAGCTGGGATGGAACAAGACGGCAACAGTCAGGATCTCCAAGCGGCCCAGTAACATGCCTATCGACAACGCCCATTTGGCCAAGTCCGGCAGGCTGGAAAAGTTGCCTGCTGGGCCGATAACAGGGCCAAGCCCTGGGCCGACGTTGGTCACTGCCGTGACTGCGCCGGACAGGCTGGTGACAGGGTCAAGACCACAAAGCACCAAAACCAGCGTCAGCATCACGATAACCAGCATAAACAGCAGTGCGAAGGTCACCAGGGAACGCACAATCTCTTCATTGATAGGTCGGTTGTTGTAGCGTTCGCGGAAAATGCCGTTGGGATGAAACTGCTGCTTCAATTGTTCGCGCATGATGGCGCCGGCGATCTGGAAGCGGAATATCTTGATTCCGCCGGAGGTTGAACCTGAACAGCTGCCGACAAACATCAGGAACAGAAAAGCGATATTTGCCAGCGCCCCCCAACTGCCATAGTCGGTCAGGCCATAGCCTGTGGTAGTGACCACGGAAACCACGTTGAAACTCGAGAGCCGCAGGGCGTCAATAAAGGCTATTTCACGCGAACTGTAGAGCCAATAAGCCAGAGAGAAAGACACCAGCAGCAGAAAAAGAATAAAGCCTTTCACTTGGGCATCATTCCAGACCTTGATACTACGTTGCTGCAGACTCTGAACAAACATCAGCAGCGGCAGGCCACCGGTCGCCATAAATACCACCCCGACCCAGTGCGCCGCCTTAGGAAAGGCTGCCATGGAACTGTCCGAAGTCGAGTAGCCCCCAGTGGAGAGCGTGGTCATGGCATGGTTGAGCGCTTGAAACCAGTTCATCCCCGCCAAGTGATATGCCAAACCGCAGCATACTGTCAGCCCCAGATACACCAGAAACAGGTATTTGGCCAGGCTCTGGGTGCGGGGGATGGCCTTCTCGGACCAATCTGAGGATTCTGTTCTGAACAGCCGCATCCCCCCTACGTTGAGAAACGGCAGAATGGCCACCGCCATCACAATAAAGCCTATGCCACCGAGCCACTGCAACAGCGAACGCCAGACAAGAATGCTGTGATCCATGCTGTCCAGCCCGGATAGTACAGTGGAGCCTGTGGTGGTGATCCCCGACATGGTTTCAAAGAAGGCATCGGTATAGCCAATACCGTGATACAGGGTAAAGGGCATGGCGGCGAACAAGCTGACAATAAACCAGGTGAGACTGGTCAGCAGGAACATGTCGCGGATATTCAAATTAAGCTGCTGTCCTTGGCCCCTGTGCATACAGATACTGGAGACAGTACCTGTGACCAGCGCCGATGCCATGAAGGCTGCCACTGTTTCTTCGCCGTAAAACAGGGCGAAGAAGAGTGGAATAAACATAAAGGCCGTCAGCATGGACAAAAACAGGCCTAGGATGAATAGTAGTGGGCGAAAATTCAGCATGGCCAGAGCCTTAGAAGAAGAAAGCGCTCGGCTGGAACAGTTTTTCCACTTCGCCGATAAACTTCTTGTTCACCAGGAAGAGAATGACATGGTCTCCCTGTTCGATAACTGTCTTATCGTGGGCCATCAAGACTTCATCGTCGCGGACTATGGCGCCTATGGTGGTACCCGGTGGTAGCTTGATTTCGCCTATCTGTTTACCCACGACTTTGCTGGTGCTGGAATCACCGTGGGCAATGGCTTCAATCGCCTCGGCAGCGCCTCGGCGCAGTGAATATACGTTGCAGATATCCCCCTGGCGGATATGGGTCAACAAGGCCGAGATGGTGGCTTGCTGCGGTGAAATGGCGATATCTATATTGGCTTCCTGAACAATATCGACATAGGCTTCACGCTGAATAAGCACCATCACTTTCTTGGCACCCATACGTTTGGCCAACAGTGCCGACATGATATTGGCCTCGTCGTCGTTGGTGACGGCGATAAACACATCGGTTTGATCTATGTGCTCTTCCATCAGGAGTTCCTGATCGGAAGCATCACCGCAGAATACCGTAGTATTTTCCAGCTTTTCCGACAGCGCCTCGGCTCTGTCCTGACGATGTTCTATCAACTTGACCGAGTGATTACGCTGTAGCTTCTTGGCCAGTCCCAAACCTATGTTACCGCCACCGGCGATCATGATATTGCGGTAACTGTTATCCAGCTTCTGCATCTCACTCATTACTGCCCGCACATGGCGACTGTCGGCGACAAAGAACACTTCATCATCGGCTTCTATGATAGTGGTTCCCCTGGGCATAATCGGCCGTCCCTGACGGAAAATCGCCGCTACCCGGGTATCTATATTCGGCATGTGTTCGCGCAGTGCGGCCAGCGCGTTACCCACCAAGGGGCCGCCATAATAGGCGCGAACAGCCACCAGGCTCAGCTTTCCTTCAGCGAACTCCAGAACCTGTAAAGCCCCTGGGTAATCTACCAGGCGTTGTATGTAAGCGGTTACTAACTGCTCGGGGGCAATCAGCTCATCTATGATGAAACCACCCCGGGTACGAGGTTCATTACTCTTGGTTTCACTGTCGATAAACAGTTTATCCTGCATCCCCAAATACTGCTCTGAGCGAATACGGGCTATCTTGGTTGGTGTGCCAAACAGGGTATAAGCAATTTGACAGGCGGCCATGTTGCATTCGTCGCTGTTGGTTACAGCGATCAGCATATCGGCATCTTCGGCGCCGGCTTCTTTCAAGACGCCTGGGTGGGCTCCGTGACCGACAACCACCCGCAAGTCATATTTGTCTTGCAGTGCCCTAAGGCGATTTCTGTCACTGTCGACTATGGTGATATCGTTGTTTTCACCCACCAGGTTTTCTGCAAGGGTGCCACCGACCTGACCTGCGCCCAAGATGATTATTTTCATGGCCTCGTCTTATCCCTGAAGTTTCGACTTAACGATTCGCGCGTAATAAAACCCGTCCATATTGTCCTGTCCGGGCAAGATTTGCCAGCCTATCGCATCTGGCTGGTCTGCCTGAGTGATAGCTTCCAGCCGGGCATCCGGCGTACGCTCCAGGAAGGCGACAACTTGATCGCGGTTTTCCTGTGGCAGGATAGAGCAGGTGGCGTATAACAGTACACCGCCTGGCTTCAACCACTGCCAGCAGTGATCCAATATCTGTTGCTGCACCTTGGCCAATTCCTCAATATCCTGCGGCTTACGCAGCCACATGATATCCGGATGGCGCCGAATAACGCCGGTAGCCGAGCAGGGAGCATCCAGTAATATGCGATCAAACTTGCCACCCTGCCACCATGAAGCAATATTTGCGGCATCGCCGTGCACCAACTTGGCATTCAGTTGCAACCTTTGCAGGTTCTCGGCAACTCTCTGCAGCCGTTTGTTGTCGTTGTCGACCGCCACCAGTTCTATGTCCGGACACAGCTCCAGCAGATGGCAACTCTTGCCTCCCGGAGCGGCGCAGGCATCGAGAATGGTTTCGCCCGCTTGAGGTGCCAGCAGGGCGGCGGCCCATTGAGCAGCACCATCCTGCACAGACACTGAGCCTTCGCTAAAGCCGGGCAGAGTGGTGACATCGCAGGCTTGCTCGAGCAATATACTGTCTTCCCCCTGACCTGGAGTGGCGGCAATTTCGGCTTCAGCCAAGTGTTGCAGATATTGCTCACGGCTTTGGGACAAACGGTTGTTGCGCAGCCACAGTGGCGGCCGCTGGTGACTCTGCTGCACCACTTGTTGCCAGTTTTCCGGATAGGCTGAAGTGAGCGCCTTGAGGATCCAGTTGGGCGTATTGTGTTCCAGCACAGGGTTATCTGTGGCCAGTGGGCTATTGTCTCGCAGGATATTGCGTAAAACGCCGTTGACTACCTTGACCAGGTTTTCAAACTTCAGCTGACGACAAGCTTCGGCAGTTTCCGAAATGGCTGCATGGGCCGGTATCCGGGTGAAATACAATTGGTAACAACCCACAAGAAGCAGCTGGTGGACGATACGCTGTTTCCCTTTGAACTGTTTACTGAGGCAGTCGCTGACTCTCTTGTCCAGTTGTGGCAGGGTGCGCATTACGCCGTAGCAAAGTTCGGCCAAAAGCGCCTTGTCTTTGCCGCTGTGAAGCTGCTGCTGTTGTTCGGGCAGGGCAACCGAGAGGGACATGCCCCGTTCCAGTACCTGAAAGATGGCCTTGGCGGCAAGAGCTCTGAGATTCTGCCTCATGATGCTTGAGCCAAATTCTTACCGGGCTGGAACCATTCGCCCCTGGCGTTGAGAATATCGGCGATATCCAGCGGTTTTTTCCCTGGCAGTTGCGCCCTTTTCAACACTAATAAGCCATCGGCAGTGGCAATAGCTAACCCTCGCTTGTCGGCGCGCACCACTGTGCCCGGCTCAAACTGCTCGGCTGACTCTTCCACTTCGGCCTGCCAGACCTTGATATTTTGCCCCTGGCATTCAAAGTAGCTCACCGGCCATGGGTTAAAGGCGCGGATCTCCTGCCACAGATTGCGGGCAGCCTTATGCCAGTCGATACGGGCTTCCTCTTTACTGAGTTTTTCGGCGTAGTTGGCCAGTGATTCATCCTGCGGCTCGGCGGTGAGTTTGCCTTCGGCCAGACCTTGCAGAGCTTGGATCAGTGCCACTGGTCCCTGTTGGGCCAGTTTTTCATACAGGGTTGCTGAAGTGTCGTCATCGGCTATCGGCAGCGAGGTCTTGAGCAGCATGTCTCCGGTATCCAAACCGACATCCATCTGCATTATGGTGACCCCGGTTTCTTTGTCCCCGGCCCACAATGCCCTTTGGATAGGCGCCGCACCGCGCCAGCGCGGCAGAATAGAGCCGTGAACATTGATGCACCCCAGGCGGGGAGCCTGCAACACTGCCAATGGCAGGATCAGGCCATAGGCGACCACCACCATGATATCGGCACCCAGAGCTGCCAGCTCCTGCTGGGCTTCTTCGTGGCGCAGCGACTTGGGTTGATAGACGGGAATATCGTGTTCCAGCGCCAGCGCCTTGACAGGGCTTGGGGTTAGCTTGTGGCCTCGTCCGGCGGGCTTGTCCACTCGGGTATAGACGGCGATGACTTGATGCTCTGAGTCCAGCAGCGCCTGCAGGTGGCGCGCTGCAAAGTCCGGAGTACCGGCAAAAATGATCTTCAGTGGTTTCAAAATAGATCCTAATTATTCGGGATTAATTCAGGCTTTAGCTTCCTGACGTGCCGCTTTTTCCAGCTTTTGTCTGATCCGCTGACGTTTCAGTGGTGACAGATAATCAACGAAAAGCTTGCCCTTTAGATGATCCATCTCGTGCTGAATACAGATGGCAAATAAACCGTCTGCTTCAATAGTAAATTCATTGCCATCACGGTCGTGCGCCGTCACGGTAATAAATTCGGCTCTATCCACCTTGGCATAAATACCGGGTACAGACAGACAACCCTCTTCATTACAGAAGTCGCCACTTGCGCTGATAATTTGGGGGTTGATAAAGACTTTTGGACGTTCGACATCGTCCTGCAAGTCCATCACAATCAATTGCTTATGAAAATCGACTTGAGTTGCAGCCAGACCAATACCCTTTTCTTCGTACATGGTCTCGAACATATTATCGATTTGCGTCTGCAGTGCAGAATCAAATTCTGTCACGGGCTGGGCAATCGTGCGTAATCTCTCGTCTGGGAATCGTAATACTTTTAACAGGGCCATAGATAAACTCTTAACAAGTCTGTCAAATCCGTGCCAGTTGGTTATACTGACTTGTGCTATTGCGTTAATTTTAATCCTTAGCGGCTATCAATAACAGCAAAAGCTCTCACTAATGAGCCAGACAACATGGAAGCCCCCATGAAACGGTTAATTTTACTCGCGTTACTGACATTTAATTGCGCCTTCGTTGCAGCAGATACCCTGACATTAAAACCCGGTCATCCTGATACTTATGTGGTCAAGAAAGGCGATACCCTTTGGGATATATCGGCATTGTTCCTCAAAGACCCATGGCGTTGGCCCAAACTCTGGGGCGCCAATCCCCAGATAGCCAATCCACACCTTATTTATCCCGGCGATCGATTAACACTGGTGTTTATCGACGGTGAACCCAGGCTGGTCAATAAACCTCATGTTCGCAAAAGCCCGGCCGGAAGGGTTCAACCCAAAGGCGGTGCCATTCCCGCGGTCGATTTGGCCTTGATTCAACCCTACCTGGTGCAAAACCGGGTGGTCGACCCCGAGTGGTTCAAGGAACAACCCATGGTGCTGGGGGGAGAAAGAGATTCCCGTCACCATGTGATGGACGACATCATCTATATCCAGGCCAATCTGCCACAAGGCGATAAAGTCGGGATGTATCAGCCCGGGCGCGAATTTACCAATAAGGAAACCGGTGAGTTGCTGGGTCAGGAAGTGATCCTCAGTGCCAGCGGCCGAGTGGTGGAGTCGGGTGAGGTTTCCAAGGTGAAGCTGCTCAACAATTTCCGCGAAACCAAAGCCGGTTTCAGAGTGTTGGCGATAGAAGACGACTCCTTGTTGTCTGCCTACTTTATTCCCAAGGCCAGCGATACCGAGGGCGCCAAGGTGTTGGCATCTGAACGTAAAATTCGCGCCATGGGGAAACTGGATGTGTTTTATCTGGATCGGGGCAGCCGTGAGGGCGTAGAGCCCGGCGATGTGTTCTCTATCTACAAAGACGGTGCCGAGGTGGTGATCAACGGCGATGGTATCCCGGTGCCACCGACCGAACGCTCTGCTTACGACAACCTGATGGCCAAGATGGGCTCAGACAATGCCGTCAAACTGCCCGACCTCTATCGCGGTCAGGTAATGGTGTTCAAGGTATTCGACAAGACAGCTCTCGGGCTCATTATGGTGAACGAGAGCCCTGTCAGGGTTGATGACCTTTTGGTCAAGCCTGACATATTACTGAAAGGTGAATGACGCATAATAGTCTGGTTGATTGGCTGGTTGTCGCTGCGGTATCTGGACTGGGACCCCTCCGGATAAGGCAATTACTCTTGCACATGGATGTGGCTGAGTTGAGACAGAGGCTGGAACATGAACCCCAGTCTTTGCCAATAAACCAGACACAGCTCCAACGCTTGGAGTTGGCTCCTGAAAAAGTTGACCAAGCCTTGCAATGGCAGCAGGGTGCAGAGGGCAGATATCTAATCTGCCCCGATGATCCCTTTTACCCGCCATTGTTGAAACATATCCCAGATTTTCCTCCGATTTTGTTCGTCAAAGGACAGGTTGAAACCCTGCTGCAACCCGCGCTGGCCATGGTCGGCAGCCGCGATGCCAGCCGCGCCGGTTTGTCGCTCGCCTGGCAGTGGGGCGCCGAACTGGATGCCTTGAACATCAGCGTATGCAGTGGTATGGCTGCCGGCATAGATGGCGCTGCTCACCGGGGAGCCTTATCGTCAACCGGCAAGACTATCGCAGTACTGGGAACCGGAATTGACGAAATTTACCCTCGAAGGCATAGAGCCCTTTATGATGATATTCAAGTACATGGCGCTGTTATCAGTGAACTTTGGCCTTCTGTCGGTGTATTTTCCGGGAATTTCCCCAAACGAAACCGTATAATCAGCGGCCTTGCAATGGGAACCTTGGTGGTAGAAGCTCGTCGGCGCAGTGGTTCACTGATCAGCGCTCGTTTGGCGGCAGAACAAGGCAGAGAAGTCTTTGCGGTTCCGGGTTCCGTTATGGGCGATGAACACCAGGGATGCCACGATTTAATTCGCAATGGGGCAAAACTTGTGGAGTCTGTGGCCGATATAGTGGAAGAGTTGGCGCCTTTATGTAGCTGCCACCTTGAAGACTTGCACAAGAGTCACCATATAAAACCAAGTGATAACTCTGAGTTGCCATTTAAAACGCTGTTAGCTAGTGTAGATTATGAGACCACACCTTTGGATGTTGTGGTTGAGCATAGTGGAATAACGTTGGATCTGGTGTTGGAACAATTGCTTGAACTTGAGTTGCAAGGTTGGGTTGCCGCAGTACCCGGTGGTTACGTTAGACTTAAGAGGAAATAGCCATGTTTGATATCCTCATGTATCTGTTTGAAAACTATGTTCATAGTGAAGTTGAAATGTTGGTTGACGAAGATGAGTTGACCAAAGAACTCACCCGTGCCGGTTTCCATCAGTCCGAAATCATCAAGGCGCTTTCCTGGCTTGAGCGGTTGGCCGAACTGCAAGAGAGTGATACTCCTTACCTTAGAGGGCATACTCAACATTCCTTCCGCATCTACACCAAAGATGAAATGGAAAAACTGGACGTCGAGTGCCGTGGTTTCCTGTTGTTCCTGGAGCAGATTCGGGTGCTGAATGTGCAAACCCGGGAGATGGTTATCGATCGGGTGATGGAATTGGACGAGCCAGCCATGGTGTTGGAAGACCTCAAGTGGGTGATTCTGATGGTATTGTTCAATGCTCCCGGTAATGAGTCTGCCTATGAGCAGATGGAAGATCTTATCTTCGAGCAACCCGAAGAAGGTCGATTACACTCCTGATCTGTTTTAGCTATGCCGCAGCAGCTTAATTTCCGGATTTAGCTGCCCGGTTTGGCTTTCATTAAGCGACCCTTTTTATTTCTACCATTCCGCAACTAAGCCGGTTTTTGTTCATATTCTTATGTTTTGGCAATACAGGCGCCAGACTTGCCGGCACCTTCCCAAACTCTTTCTTATCTGAATCAAGCATCCGATTACGACATTGTCAGTAGTGTTGATGACGGCCGCTGCTGCTCAAGTGTGCCGGCTGCAGGTAGTCACGATAGCTGTACCTATTGAGCTTGCGTATTGATGGGGCAGTATCCGCGTCATTGTTTTTGGCTGTTTGGGCCAGTTGTTGCAGCCATTGCCGGAAAGCTGGCTCCTTTGATGTTAAGGCCGTCAATTCCTGCTCATAACCGGCAAAATAATCCATTTTCAAGGCTTGGCTCAGGCGAACGAGTGCCAGAGGTTCTTGCTCTGCCAGGAAGCGGATAGCCAAGTAGCTCCAGCGGTAAGTACGATCTTGGCCGTCCTGGTACTCGGTGGCAAAAATACTCGCCAAGTCCAAAGCCTTTTTCTGTTCCAGGGCTTCAGTAGCTAAATCAATAGCCTTGGGGTTGGTTTCTCCCTTGGAGATATACTCCGCCAAGCCTTCGGCCCACCACACCATTTTGTCTGGAAAATGGCCAAAGCCACCATATTTGACGAAACGTCCGTCCAGATAGTGGACGTACTCATGGTTCAGGTTCCAAATGGCGAACTCGGGAGCGATCCAGAATTGGCGAAAGGCAAAGAAGCTGGCTTGGTTGCCAGGTTGCTGTGGTGTACCTTCTATATACATGCCGCCGTTGTCTGTACCTATATCAAACAGCAACTGCCCATAGGCGTTGTACTGGCTCCAGTTTTTGAAAGCTACGACTTGCAGCGCCTGGTTGTGATCGTTGGTTGTAGGTTGTTGCTCTGTTTTGAGCAAAGAGTGGAAATGGCTTTCCTGGGACGTTAGTCGCTGGCAGCTCTCGGTAAATTCAGCCGTGCTGAGATCCTGGGCGACGATAAATAGAGACTCTGAACATTCATGTCTTTGCGGTAGTACAGAGAGTAAGTCCGGTATGCGGCAAAGCTGAGTCTTCTCTTGGCAACTCAGTTGACCACCAAAGTGGTTTACATGGTATCCCAAGGTGTAGCTGTCTTTACCCGCATCACCTCTGATGGCAATATCTTTGAGTGCCAGGACTTCGAGCTGTTTATCCAGAGCCAGTTGTTCTGGAGTCGGGGCATCGTCAGCTTGTTTGCCCTTGCTGGGGGTCAGTGCCAGGCGGTACATGGCCAGGGCCCAATATGCGTTTTCCCGCTCCCATGCTGATCTGTTGCCAGCTACAAAACCCAAAAGATCTGCGTCGAGGTGCTGTTGCAACAGCAGCTTATTCAACTGGCCATCGAGCCGCTGTCGGCTCTGGTTAAGTAGAAATCCATAGGCTCGAATTGTCTCCCATAATGCATAATCTCTGGCTTCACTGGCAGTTTGTTTACCCAATCGAGACAGCTGGTGGGCGAGCCTCGGCAGTAGTGGTGCAAGTTTTCCGGCTTGCTGGTCGCTGGTGAAATAGAGATAGAGGGTTACGGCAAACTGCTCATCCATAGAAAAGTTTGCCTGTTGCGGCAACCTTGCCAACGCGTCGGCTATGGCCTGAAAATCTGTGTCGGTCAATTTATCGAAGGGACCGAAATAACTGTATCCCCTCAAATAAAACAGCCCTTGCTGCCACTGTGTCATATCCGTTGTGTTTTGTAGTGACGCGAGCATATGCTGCAATTGCACTGGGTTATAGAGGGCATCCGAGTGTTGCAGTAATTGTTCATGGGAAGCTGTCGCTATGGCGGGGGACAGATTCGTGGTCTGTGTGTGGCCGGCGCAGGCGCTGATCATTAGCGTCATCAGTATGGAAGCGAGAGATTTTCCTGGAGTTGTGAGCAGAGGCATAGAGAACGTCCTTTTTGTTATTTTGGATACAATATATCCTTATCCGCACTGAGATCCCAGCCCCATTTGTCTTTGCTGTTTGATGACTCCTGTTGCAGGCTCCCTTTATCCGTGTGGCGCTGGTAAAATGTTCGCCTAACTCTTTTAACAGCGAGATGTGTCATGGCCAAGATAGACCAGCAGTTGTTCAATGCTCGGGCGCACGCGCTCGAAAAAGAATATGAACTTTGTCCCAAGTGCGGCAGTGAGCTCTCCGTGCGCCACAGTAAGCATGGTGGCTTCATTGGCTGTAACAATTATCCAGCGTGCGATTACACCCGGCCTTTGGTGCAGCACGAATCCATCGACTCTCAGCCTATTCCCGGCTCCGAGTGTCCCCAGTGTGGCCACGAGTTAGCGGTCAAGTCGGGGCGCTTTGGTATTTTTATTGGTTGTACCCAGTATCCACAATGCACTCATATCGAGCGACACGATCAGCAGGAAGAGGCTGAAAAAGTGGCTTGTCCTCAGTGTAATAGCGGAGTGCTTGAGCATAGGACCAGCAAGTTCGGCAAGAGCTTTTATGCTTGCAGCAACTACCCCAAGTGCAAGTTTTTGGTGAATTTTCCTCCTCGGGCAGAAGCTTGTCCTGAATGCGGTTTCGGTATTCTGGTAGAACGTAAGGGAGCTGCAGGCGACAGACTGGAATGTCCCCGTAAGGAATGTAAGTACAAGCGAACTCTGTGATCCGGCTCAATATGTGACTATAATCACCTCCGCTGTCGCCGAGGGCGCTCAGCCGTCTTTGTCTCTATAAAAGGTACTCTCAATGCTGCACTTGCTCGCCGCCAGGAGTAAGCAACTGCTTCTGGATGGAGGGGTCATAGCGTATCCCACCGAAGCTGTTTATGGTTTGGGATGCGATCCCGATAATGAAGCCGCCGTTTCCCGAATTCTCGACATCAAACAGCGCCCCTGGCACAAGGGGCTTATCATGGTCGCCAGTGACTATCGGCAGTTGCAACCCTATCTGGACGAGTCTCAACTGAGTGATGAGCAACTGCAGCAGGCTTTTGCCAAATGGCCCGGACCTTTTACCTTTGTCATGCCGGTGCGTCAGGGAATGAGCCAACTGCTTTGTGGCCATTTTGACTCTATAGCCGTCAGGGTGTCGGCCCATCCGGTTGTCAGGGAGTTGTGTGATACCTTGGGTAAGCCGCTGGTATCCACCAGTGCCAACTTGGCGGGTGAGCCGCCGGCACTGACTGTGAATGATATTGAAACAACTTTTGCCGGGCAGATAGATGCCCTTATCGAAGGGGAGTTGGGGCAGCAGCGCCAGCCTTCCACCATCATAGATATTCGCAGCGGCCAGATCCTGCGTAATGGCTAATAATTCCAAGCAAGAAGGAGCGAGCATGACGGCACCTGATTCCCACCAGGTAAAAGCATTCTTGATGCAACTGCAACAACAGATTTGTGAAGGACTGGAACGACTGGACGGCAAAGCTGAGTTTGCTACCGATTCCTGGAAACGGGCCGAGGGCGGTGGCGGGATCAGTAAGGTACTTAACGGCGGTGGTGTGTTTGAACAGGCCGGGGTGAACTTCTCCCATGTAGAAGGCGCAGCCATGCCAGCCTCGGCTACGGCACACAGGCCTGAGCTGGCCGGACGAAGCTTTGAAGCTATGGGGGTTTCACTGGTTATCCACCCGCGTAATCCCTATATCCCAACCACTCATGCCAATGTGCGCTTTTTTATTGCCCGCAAAGAAGGCGCCGATCCCGTCTGGTGGTTTGGTGGTGGCTTCGACCTGACCCCCTATTACCCCTTCCTCGAGGATGTGCGCGAATGGCATCAGCAAGCCAAAGCGATTTGTGAGCCCTTCGGCGAAGCGGTTTATCCCGAGTACAAAAAATGGTGCGATGAGTATTTCTTCCTGCCACACAGAAACGAAACCCGCGGTGTCGGCGGCCTTTTCTTCGATGACCTCAATGAAGGTGGCTTTGAGCACTGCTTTGCTTTCATGCAAGCTGTCGGAAATGGCTTCTTACCTGCCTATGCCCCCATTGTTGAGCGGCGTAAGGATACCGAATATGGCGAGCGTGAGCGCGAGTTCCAACTGTATCGCCGAGGTCGCTATGTAGAGTTCAACCTGGTCTATGACAGAGGAACGCTGTTTGGGCTGCAAACCGGCGGCCGAACCGAGTCAATACTCATGTCGATGCCGCCCTTGGTTCGCTGGCAATACGCCTATGAACCTGAAGCCGGCTCTGCCGAAGCCAAGCTATACAGTGACTTTTTGCACCCCAGGGATTGGCTCACCGAATAGTTAGTGAGCGTAACCAATAAGCCTTTCTTTGGCTTATTGGTTACGCATATGGTCAGCTAACTGAGCGATAGCATTGAAAATCACCTTCCTGTGTTCAGGATCCTTCAGATTGGCCTCCAGCGAGGCCCTCATGCATAACAGCCACTGATCGCGCATTCTTTCATCAACGGCAAACGGCATGTGTCTGGCTCTCAGCGCCGGGTGGCCATATTTGGCTTGATACAGCTGAGGCCCTCCCAACCAACCGCTGAGAAATTCATATAGTTTCTGTTCCGATTGTGCCAGCGGAGCCTGATGTATGGACAGGAGTTCCTGAGTATCCGGCCGCGTTTGCATTTGCTGATAAAAGCTCTTGGCTATGGCGCGTATCGTCTCATCGCCACCAATCAGATCATAGGCGTTGGACTGGGTGGGGTCCCGCTCGGCCTCGGGTTTGCGATTGATAATTTTCTTTAGCCAGTTCATTTTCGTGTTGAATCTTGTTGTCGATTTTGGCGTCAGTATACACTGAAAGCCCCATAGGTCGGGAGTCTTGCCTGGCCTTGGGCCGCTGAGTAGACTGATACCTCTTCCATTGCTCTGGAGCACAGATGACCGACAGCTATGCCGTCTTTGGCAATCCCATTCATCACAGTAAATCACCGGCTATCCATGCAGCTTTTGCCGCTCAGACCGGGCAACCCCTAAGCTATCAAGCGATTTTGGCACCAATTGATGACTTCAGCGGCAGTGTCACGGCTTTTTTTGCTGCAGGGGGGATGGGCGCCAATGTCACTGTGCCTTTCAAGGAACAAGCCTTTCAACTCTGTGATGAGTTGAGCCAGGAAGCCGAAACCGCCGCCGCAGTGAATACCCTGATTAAACTGGATGATGGCAGAATTCGGGGCGACAATACCGATGGCTACGGGTTGGTGGCCGATCTCAGTCGTTACCTGACGCTGCAAGATAAAAAGGTCTTGCTGCTCGGCGCTGGTGGGGCTGCCAGAGGTTGTCTGCTTTCTCTGCTGGCGGCCGGTGTCGGCCATATTGATATCTACAACAGAACATACAGTAAGGCCGAAGTGTTGGCGGCTATTGCGCCACAGCAATTGCAGGCGTTGAGGCGAAATGAACTCTATGAGGGTTATGATCTCATTATCAATTCCACCTCAGCCAGTTTGCATGGTGAGCTGCCGGATATTCCCGTAACCGTGGTTGCCAATCATAGCTATTGCTACGACATGATGTATTCGGCACATACAACCGCGTTCAATCGCTGGGCTGCCGAGCAAGGGGCGGCAAAAACACTGGATGGCTTAGGAATGTTGGTGGGGCAGGCGGCTAGAAGTTTCTATTTATGGCGAGGTGTCATGCCCAAAGTTGAGCCTGTACTCGAGAGTCTGCGGCAAGAATTGAAAGGAGAGGCCTCATGAATCAGGGGATCATCTTCAGCGACTTGTGTCAGTGGCAAGCCGAATCAAACAGGCTCATGTTTATGGCCCAGCAGCAAGGGGTCAGTATTCCTTGCTATGTTGGTTTACAACGTATGCAGCAACTAAGTGGCAAGGTTTTTCTCGAAGAACAAGAGATCCTGAGCCTGTTTGAACAGTGGCGCTTCGACTTCGAAGATGAAGCCGAGGCGCTGATTGAGCAGGAGTGCTTCAATGGAGCCGGTGAGATAGAGTTACCTTAGTCAGTACTACTTTGCTCGGCCAGGTACTCATCTTTAAGGCGGACATAGTTGTCTGCCGATTGTGGCAGAAATTGGCGTTCGGCTTCGGTCAAGGGGCGAGCCTGCTTGGCCGGGCTGCCTATATAGAGAAAGCCACTCTTTAGCACCTTGCCGGGAGGCACCAAGGAACCAGCACCTAAAATCACATCGTCTTCGATGATGACGCCATCCAAAATAATGGCTCCCATGCCTACCAATACACGATTACCTACCTTGCAACCATGAAGCATAGCTTTGTGCCCTATGGTGACATCATCGCCGATGAGCAGAGGGTGTCCCTCGGGATTGGCCACCGACTTACGAGTAACATGCAGGACAGTGCCATCCTGAACACTACTGCGTTTGCCTATGTGAATATGATTGACGTCACCCCGGGCAGCCACCATAGGCCAAACGCTGGCGTCCTGATCCAAAAAGATGTCACCTACCAGAACCGCTGCTTCATCAATATAGACACCTTCGGCCAACTTTGGCTTGGTACCTTGATAAGATCTGAGAGAATTGGCCATAAAAAGTCCTTATATGAATGGTTTTCGCCATTATAAAGATTAAAAAGTGGCAGGTCAGGACAAATTCTCGACAAGTAAGCCGAAAACAGCAGTTTTCTTATAAAAAGCCCTTGCACAAAAGTTTTGGCTCCCTATAATGCGCTCCCA
>NZ_JAPEHY010000027.1:0-70727 GCF_028823715.1 Shewanella sp. K8 | reverse complement strand
TCAGATGCCTTGAACGCCAATTGCTGTGCAAGCCAGAGTGCCACGAGGACTTATTTGCACCTTCCCAAAAGGCAGCTCAGCTATTCACAAAGCAGGTGATGGATTGCCGCTTCGACGGAAACCCAGGCCAAGTAGGTTAGCGATTTAAGGCCTAGAGTTGCATAGCCGCTATGCAAATGCATCCATGCATGACCTACAGCGCTGCCAGCTTTAAGCTCATAAAGCAGCTATTTGGATCTTGTTGATAGTCGGCGAAGGGGGCACAGAAGCTAAAGCCTTCACTCGCGTACAAGGCTCGGGCCGGGGCGAAATAGGCCATAGTGCCAGTTTCCAGGTAAAGCCTTTGGACACCCAGGCCTGCGGCATGATGCAGCAGGTGTCTGAGCATGGCTCTGGCGTACCCTCGGTGGCGGAAACTTGCAGCTGTGCGCATGGATTTAAGCTCGGCCTCGGCGTTGCCAAGAAGTTTGATGGCACCACAGGCGGCGGGTATTTCTGTTACCCAAAGGGTGAAGAAGTGGATATCCGTTTGTTTCAGGCCGCTGAGGTCGAGGGCATGCACGCTCTCGGGCGGCGATGTGGCCTGCATCTCTTGCAGGTGCTCTGCAAGCAGTTGCAAAACCGCCGGATGGCTTAAATCACCGGCTCTGATCTGCATTGAATCTTCTTTGGGCATGATATTCATGGTGTTGCTCGTTGCTATGGCTCGCTACATTAGTTGCTTGGCGCTATTGACCAAGCAGCGAACGTGGCAATGCTTATGCCATCCTTGCAAAGATGGCCATTTTAGACGTGGAATTGAGGTTGGACGCGGTGCGGGTGGGCCTATATGACAAACTGGCTACAGGCCCAAAATTGAGTGGTGTTATTTGAATCGCACCGCAAACAGGCAGAGTGCCCGTTTGCGGTGCATGGTAAAAGGCCTATAAGACCTTTTTTGATGAGCCGTAATCCTGCTCAGTCCAGCGATTTCAGCGGCCGATAATGGCCCAAGCTGGATGGCAGGACTATGCCCTGGCTTCGCAACTGGTTGACCCGGTTTTGATAGGCGGCGCCTACGAGCAGTTGCAGTGCCAAGTCCACGGCACGGCGCTGACGGTAATCATCCAGATAGCTATCCTTGGCCCAGGCGTTGAAGGCGCCCAGTGCCGGCCCTGCCCAGATCTGGTAATCCATCTCCCGACCGCTTTCCCCTGTGTTGGACCAGCGGCTCGATAGCCCCAGATACCAGCGGAAAATGAGCGCCATCTTGCGCTTTGGATTGCCCTCGGCGCGGCGAATTTGTTCGGGATCCCGCGCCATAAAGTGGGCAACCGTGCCTTGCCAGATTTCATCCAGATTGGCGCGAAATACCTGAGTTTCCAGCTTTTGGCGCTCATCGGCCGGAATGGCCTCTATCGAGTCGTAGCGGCTGTAAATTTCGTACAGTTTATTGGCCCGCATGGGGAATAGGGTGCCGCGTTTTACCACTTGCAGCTTGACGCCCATCTCAAACATATCCGCGGCCGGCGCCATGGTGACATCGGCCATTTCCACGGTCGCCAATAGCTTACGGCTGTGCTCGCTGGCACCTGCTTCGATACAGGCCTGATTGATAGAGCCGGTAACAATAAAGGCGGCGCCCATATTGAATGCCGCCAAAGCCGCATCCGGCGTGCCTATGCCGCCACCCGCTCCAACCCGGATAGGTTCTTGGTAGGCGTATTTTGCCTGCATTTGATCCCGCAAGGCGATAATGGTGGGCAGCAGGGTAACCAGAGGACGATTGTCGGTATGGCCTCCGGAGTCTGCCTCGGCGGTAATGTCGTCGGCCATGGGCACCTGCCTGGCAAGTTCGGCCTGCAGTTCAGTGATCCATCCCTGACTCAGCAGTTGCTGGAGGATTTTCTCCGGCGGCGGCGCCATAAAGTGGGCGGCGACTTCGGTGCGGCTCACCTTGGCTATCACCTTGTTGGCGATTAGGGTGTTGCCGTCACTGTCCCGGCTCAGTCCGGCCACCCGATATCTCACTATGTGAGGGGTCAGCGCCAGAAAGGCCGAGGCTTCGACCGTACGTACCCGGTGTTTGAGATAGAGCTCGACCGCACCTTGCTCGAGTGCCGGTTCGCTGGGGCTGTGGATCAGGTTAAAGGCGTAGGGGCCGCTTGGCAGCGCCGCCTGAATTCGGCTGATGGCGGCTTCCACCCGGGATGGCACCAGACCGGCGGCGCCAAATGAGCAGAGAATGCCGGCCTTGCCGAGGGCAATCACCAGCTCTTCGGAGGCGATACCGTTGGCCATGGCGCCGGCATAATAGGCGTACTTGACTTTGTGGCAGGCGGCAAAGGCCGGATCGCCGAGCGCTGCTGCGCTGAGTGGCGGCACCATGGCGCAAACCGGCAGTGTATTGCCGCTTGCACTCGCCTCGGCAAGCTGCGCCTGATTGGCAAACAGGATTTTCCCCTTGGTTTGTCTGGCGACAAACAGCGGCTTATCCAGCGCCTTGATTGCGTTGCCGGCACAGTTATCCGTGGCCGCAAAGACATCATCACTGTTCGGGTTCAGGGCCCAGGGCCAATTGAAGCTTGTCATCTTGTTGCTCTCATTATCTGTTCGGTTGTTTTTGCCTGAGGGCTCAGGCTTCTTCAATGGCCAGAGCCAGATCTTTTATTTCATAAATTCGCAGGCCATCTTTGGCGAGCCAGGCATCGGCTGTCAGTGTGACTCTGTCCGGCGTATCTTCTATGGTTGTGATATGCAGCTCCAGCGACATCTGCCGGTTCAGGGGATTGATCTGACCGCGGTATTTCCACTGCACCTGACTCAGGCAATGGGTAAATCTTGGGTTATTGAATTGGCTCCCAAGCCCGGCGTCCAGGGCAAAGGCACTCAGGAGTTCCAGCATGGCTTCCACCCCGAGCGAGCCCGGCATCACAGGGTCCTGATGGAAATGGAAGCGGAAGAACCAGTCAGCGGCATCGATTTTGCGCTCGCCATAGATGTAGCCCAAGTTGGAATGGCCGCCTTGGCGGCAGATGCGGATAGAATCGACAAAGTTGAGTCGACCGCCCGGCAGGCGCAGGTGTTTTTGATCCCAAGAGCCATGATAGAGAGCGCAATCGGTGGCGCGAAGATCATAGCTCACATCGGCCTCAAGCCCTTGCTGTTTATCCCAGGGCTCGGTCACCTTACCGTTATCCAGCCCCAACTGGTTTTTCAGCGCCTCGGCCTTGAAGTAACCAAATACTGCTTCGCCTTCATAGAAGGGTTCACCATCGGCGCTGAGCACAAAGCTGAAGCTCTGGATGATGTTGGTGCCCGCCTTGACAGTGCTCAGCAGACGCGAGTCGTTGCTGATGGTCTTGCCACGCAGGTCAAGCCGGCGCAGCAGTGTGCCTTTACCGTCGAGGTTACGGAAGAAAAGCTCTGTGTCGCCATAGCCCAAGGTGGTGCCCATATAGCCGGAAATAAAACCATTGGGCTGCAGCGCTATCTCCATCAAAATCGAGTAGGGCATATGCGCCGGGTGGCTGTTTTCACTGAAGTACCAAGCCTTGGGTGGCACTTCATATTCGCCGATACAGGAGGCCGGAGACTTGAAGTCGCCGCGCTTGCCAATCACCTGCGTCACTCTGGTGGTGAGCTGCAGATCGCCGCAGGGGGTGCGCGGTGGGATAAGCCCGCGGTAGGCGGCAAAGTCGGGGCCGAAGCAGTTCTCAATATCGCCGGTGGCAAATTCAAACATATGCCAGGGGGTAAAGGGCGCAGTATCGGGCGTGCGATTCGGGTAGTCCGGCGTTACTGGTGCTGGAACATGCCTGACCGGGAGCACGCCGTGAATGGGCTGGGAATCCGGGCAGCTTTCCTGGCTCATCAAGGGAGCATTGATGGATGCCTGGCGCCCGGCGTTCAGCGCCTCGTTAGTATCACTTGCCGAGGCGGCAACCTGTTGCGGCTTTCCGCCGTGCTCCTGGTCACTCACAGCACTGTCATCGGCATACCTGTGACAGTCTTCATCTTCTTTGAGCATGACGCCCAGATTCTGGAAGTCCACCACCGCCTTGCCGTCGAGCAAGATCTCAATATTGGCCTTGGCCCAGGGGCTGGGTGTCAGTCCTATTTCGGTGACTTCCATCCGATAGGTGAGACGATTGGATTGCGGCAGTACCTGTCCGCGGCAACGCACCTTCTGCGGCGCGCTTTCAAGTGGTTGGAAGCGGCCATTGCGGGTGTGTTTGTGCAGGCCAAGATAGAGCATATAGAACTGCAGCAACTGACCGCAGCCCTCGGCCATCAAGGAGCCGGCCATCACCTGATCGTCCTTGAAATGACAGGGGAAGTACCAGTGATCCGGCTCCAGTTGCTTGTGTCCTTCAACCAGACCCAGGCCCCAGGCGCCGCCGCTTGGTTCGACTCTGCTGACCTCTTCGATCATCAGGAACTTTTCCGAGGCAAAACACAGCGAGGCTTGGCGGTAACCCAAGTCATGTGAAGGGCCAAAGCAGGCGCCGATATCGCCGCTCAGCAGTTGCCTCATTCGCTGGTAATCAAATATCTGTTGTTTACAGTGGATCAAGGGCTGGAATTGGCGCTTGTTCGCCATCGCCAGGTTGCGGGCCTTGATCTCCTCTTCGGTGCGGATGACTCCTTTGCCATCGGCCAGCTCGGCATCGGTGAAGAAACCGGCGCAGCCGTTGTCCATCTTGAGGATCAGACGTTCGCCGACAAAACACTCGTAAGAGAAGAAAAACAGCAGGGTATCGCCGTTGCGGGCAAAGTGATTGATGGAGATGTCGTATCTCAAGGTATCACCGCCACGAGGCAGATCGCCGAGGAAGGTGAGGGTACAGTCGAGCAAACGGTAGACCCGCTCGCCCTTGTTCTCCAGATCTATGCCGAGATAGCTTATCAGCATCAAGTCACACTGGCCCGACTCCACGGCCACCGCCCAGGGGATCTGGCCATCGACCAGATAGGGGGCGTCCACGGGAATATCATACTCTGTGGTCATGGTGCTCGGCTTGTATTCGCCAAGACGGGCATTGAGTTTAGTTACCCTGGAGACCAGCAGATAATCTGTGGTGGGCAGTCGCACCCGGCGGCGGTAACTGTCGATCACGGCATACTCGGGGCCGAATACCGGCGCTATGTCGCCCTCGGCGTATTGCACCAGATCCTGATAATTCCAGATACAGGGTTTGTCCTTGGGCACTTGGTATGTCGCTTTGGGGGTAATGGTTTTGGCAACAGTATCAGCAGCCGTTTGAACCGAGTTCTTGGGCGTGCGCGCTGGTAAAGGTGGTACTGAGGCGGAGCTCTGAACTGCCGAGCGCTTGTCTTCTGAGCCGATATTTTCAGCGCTTAAGCGTTTTTCGGCCGCAGTCCCGGCGCCCAAGAGGGCGCTGGCCAGTGCCAGTCCGGTTTCACGGCTCTTGAGAAAGGCCAGGTGCGCTTCACGTGCCAGCCGTTGATTATCTGCCAGTGCCTGCAGGTGCGCCTCTGTACCGGCTTTATGGGGTGCGGCCGCAGTTTTATCGCCGGGCACGGATTGTCTGAGAGCTGATGGGGCGTGCTGATTGTTCACCGGAGTGAGTTCCTTAGTCAGTTCACTGTTAACTTGTTGGCTGCTGGTGTGCATTACCGGCGCTGCCTGGGCTTGAGTGTTATTTGCCTGGGCAAGCTTTTGGCGAATGCCGGTCTCGTGTTTAAGCTCGGCGGTGGCGATATGCTGCTCTATGGCATCACCGCCAAGGGTGATGGTTTGCCACAGCTGGCGGACATTTGCGCCGGCTATCTTTTGATTGGGCTTTTCACTGGCCCCTTGACTGCTCTCTTGACGGTTATTTTTATTCTGCGTGCTGAGCGCCTGTTGCAGGTGCGCCTTTTGCTCCGCCGACTGTTGCAAAGTAACCGCGGCGCAGCGGCGCTCGCCATCTATCAGCAGGGTGTGGGAATCTTTATCCCTATCCTGGGTCAGGCGCAGCAGCGAGTGCAGCAAACTGGCCATCCCGGCGGCGGCAAAGCTGTGCCCCATACGCGAGACGGCGCTGTGGCTGGTGGCCGCGAGACGACGAAAAGCCTTGATGCTGGGGCTGTGTTCATCTACCTCAGGCTGTGCGTCCCGGCAAAGTGCTTGCTCCCTTGAGTCTGCCGCAGAGAGAGGCTCTGTAGCTGTTAATTCCACTGATGAAAACGGCTTGAAACTCAGCTCTGTCAGGGCGCCGTAGCGACCGCTTTGATGCGCAACTGACGGCTTCAGCACCAAGGCGCCGGCGCCTTCACCCGGTAACAGTCCAAGCTGTTGCAGACGCTTGCCCGAGTGCAATACCCGCTCGGCACTGCCGGCGAGATCCACCGCTGCCACCACCACGGCGTCCAACGCCTCGGTGCGGCAGAGATTGGCGGCCACTTCCAGCGCCCGGGGAACCGACAGCTCGGCGGCCGAAATACTGAAAGCCGGGCCGTTGAAATCCCATTGGGAGGCGACCCGGGAGGCCATGATGTTGCCTATGTAGCTGGTGTATTGATTGAGGCTGGCGCTGGGCAGTACGCTGTCCATCGCCAAACGCTCGAGTTCGAGATACTCATCTTGGCTTAAGGTGATGCCGGCATCGTTAAGGCTCTGGCTAATCTGGCTATGCAGATTGACCCGGCCGCGGAACTGATGCAGTTCAAGCTCGGTTTCCATGGCGACCAATACAGCCACCCGGCCACCCATGGGCAGATTGGCATCGCGAATCGCATCATCGGCCACCTTGAGCAGCAGTAATTGCTGCGCCACCAGTCTATCCCCCGGATGGGGCGGCAGGCGGAATTTGAGGAAATCCAGTTCAAACTTGTCTATATAGCCGCCATTGGGAGCCTGTTCAAGCCCCATGCTGGAGAGCAAAGAGCGGTTTCGCTCCAGGCCTTTCCAGCGTTTGGGTGGCAGGGCTCTGGTGGCCGTTTGCCCTTTGGCTATCAGCTTGGCAAGCACCTCGAGTGAGTCGGCGGCGCCGAAATGCGCGGCGGCGCCCTCAATCGCCAGGCAGTCAGCGCCCTTGTGTTCAGCCGTTCCCGGCGAAGGTTTGGCCGGAATAAGCTCTTTGGCAGCATCGGGTCCTGTGAGCAGCAAGTGGGCGTTACAGCCTCCGAATCCGAACACAGACACCCCGGCAACCGGGCCGGGATTGCCCGCTTTGGTCGGCCAGGGGATGGCGCTGCGCACCATATTGTGCTCGCCAAACACGCCGTTGGGCGAACTCAGCGGCGCGGATATTCTCACCGAAGCAGGTAACAGCTTGTGTTTCATCGACAGCAGTAACTTGATGATGCCAGCCATACCGGCAGCGGTCAGCAAGTGGCTGAGGTTGGACTTGACCGAGCCGATTTTAGGCGCGGCGCTGCCTTCCAGGCGTGGGCAGAAAAACTGCTCCATGGAACTGAGTTCCACCTTGTCACCCAGAGGCGTGCCCGTGGCGTGGCACTCAATCACCTCCACCTGGGATGGCGCGATATTTGCCGCCTCGGCGGCCCGTTCAAACGCCAGTACCTGGCCCTTGCTGGCGGGGCTTAAGACAAACTGGCCGCGGCCATCGTTGGAAAGCCCTGTGCCTCTGACTATGCCGTGAATGGTATCGCCATCCCTTTGGGCATCGCTCAGGCGCTTGAGCACCAATACGCCGCAGCCTTCACCGGCAAACAGGCCGCCGGAATGGTTATCCAGCGGGGCGCTTTGGCCCGACTCGGGGAAGGCCTGGAAAATGGAAAAGCCCATATGGATAAAGAAGGGATCGGCGCCGCTGACGGCACCGGCCAACATCACATCGGCGCTGTGGTTACTGAGATAGTCGCAGGCCAGGCGCAATGCATAGACTGAGCTGGCGCAGGCGGCATCCAGGCTCAGGCTGGGGCCGCCAAGGCCCAGGCAATCGCACAGCAGTTCAGAGCCCTGGGCAGCGATATCCGTATCCCAATGGCGAATGCTTGCATCTGCAGCCGTTCCCGCATCTATGGCTGACGCCAATGGCGGCATGCCGGGGAAACGGCGCCGCAGCGCCGTATCGACACTGTGATGATACAGCGGCAAAAAGGCCTTGTTGGAAGCTCGGGTCGGGAACGAAAGCGTGCCCATCACGGCGCCGCAGCGCGCCAAGTCGGAAGCGTTTTGCGCTGGGGTTAGCCCGGCGCTTTGCAGGGCCTTGCGGGCGCAATCGAGTGCCCACAACAGGTGCTGATCCCAGGTTTGGGCACCCGTTGCCATTTCATCCGCTGATCTGGCATAGCCCTCGGGCGAGAAGTTAAGCTGGCGAATATAACCGCCCTTATCACAATAGAAACGGTCGCTCTGGCCTTTTGCGCCTTGATAATCGCTGACACTGGCGCCCAATTGGCTGTCATTCAGGGAGCTGATGGCATCCCGGCCTTCGCTGAGCAGTTGCCAGAAGGCGTCCAGATCCTCACAGCCCGGGAAGCGGGCGGCCATGCCAACTATGGCAATGGGCTCGGCTTGTTTACTTGTCACTCTGTTCTCACTTTCTCACGTCACTAAGTTATCGGGCCGGGCAAGCTGTGGATACAGTGCCGCTGTGGCCAGTGGGACCCTGTGGCTGATGAGTCGAGCCAGGGCCTTGAGTAATGCTTTGTTGTCGGCGGAGCCGCTATGCTTGCGATCGCAGCCAAAGGCCTTGATATCGCTGGAGAGCTGTTTTCCGGCCATCGCCTGGATAATGCTGCTGGTTTGGCTGTCGGCGCCTACCTCCAGAAACAGCTGCGCGCCATGTTTTCGGGCTCTTTGCAGTAGCGACTCCACATCGAGTGGCTGGCTGAAACAAGTCGCTATGGTCTCGGCTATCTGCTTGCGCTCAAGCCTGGCAGGTTTTAGCGGCTGCTCGCTGCCGGCGCTGATATAGATGGGCTGCGGCTGTTCAAGCTCACCCGAGAGTGGTCTGTCATAAAAGGCGGTCAATTCTGGCTTTACACGCAGGGCCGCCGGTGTGTGCATGGCGGTGACTCGGTTGGCGGCAACGCCGCGTTTGCCAAGGGCCTTTATCAGTGCCCGGCACTGAGCCTCATCCCCGGCCAGCACGCAGCTAGGCCCCTGACGTATGGCGAGGTAGACCCGCGAGTAAGCCGGGTTTTGCAATAATGGCGTGATGCTGCCTGTATCAATGCGCAGCAGAAAACTGTTCCAGCAGATGGCATCTCTGGCATCGAGTTGCCACTCCTGGCGCACGGCTGTGAGCGCGCCCGAGATCTGCTCCGAGAAAATCCGGCTTTCCAGCGTAGGTTTAACCAAAGCAAAAGGCTTGTCCCAGACGCCATTGGCGGCAAACATGGCCGCTTCGCCCATAGAGTAGCCGATGGTAAAGGCCGGGCGGAGCTTGAACTCACGCCGCAGTATCTGCGTCAGCAGCACACTGGCGCCGACCCCGGCAACGGCCTGCTCGGCGAGTGTCATTGTTGGCGCCGGACTGGGTGCGGCCTCTTCTTTATCGCTCAAGGTTGTTTCTTTGGAAGCATCGCTCAAGGCTGATGTATAAGAAATATCACTCAAGGCTGTTGGCAGCAGGGTGGATAGGGCGACATTTTCGGCTGTTGCTGCGGCCTCAAAATCGGCATAACTCTTGGGGAAGGCCTGCTTTAAGGCGCCGAGCATGCCATGGTAAGCCGTGCCGACACCCGGGTAGACAAAGCAGAGGCGAGCAGGGCCCAGCGGCTGGGCGCAAAAAACGCTGCCATTTGGCGTAATAAGCTCAAGCTCTGGCACTTCGGCCAAAGACGTTATTTTCCGAAGCTGACCCAGGAGCAATTCGCTCTCGGCAATAAGCTCGGCGGCATCTCTGCCAATAAGCGCCAGCGAATAGTATTCGCCGCCCTCGGGCGCTGTGCCTGAAAAGCTCTGCTCCAGGGTTTTCAGTTCATCCGTCAGCCAGCGCGCCAGAGCATCTGCGCTCATCGATTGGCTCAGGCGACTTTTGGCCTGCTGCAGCGCAGTTTGCGCCTCACTGAGCAGAGTCTTTGGGCTGGCAATCAAGGTCAGCGGTAAAAGCCAGGGTGCTCCTTGGGGGCAAAGGCCAGAGGTTGATTCTTTTCCAAAAGCCAAGCCGCTCACACCAGAGCTGTTCAGGCAAGAGTCGCTCAAGGCTGTTTCATCACAAGAACCGCTCAGGGCTGTTTTATCACAAGAACCGCTCAAGGCTGTTTCATCACAAGAGCCGCTCAGGACTTTTTTGTCATAAGAGCCGCTCAAGGCTGTGCCTTGGCTGAGGATCAGCGCCATAGCCGGGGAGTTACTGGCCAGCGCCAGAGACTTACCTTGAAAAGGCAACCCCGCCATTTTCTGCGTCAGGCGCCGCTTGGCAAATGCCTCCAGTTGCAGGCATAACTGCTCAAGCTGCAACGGTTGGTCCAGAAACAGAGTGTCCCTTTCCTCCGGCTCCGGGCGTTTTGCCTGCTGCCAGGCCTGCTTAAGAAGCTGCTGCGGCTTGTGAGTGCCATGGCTTAAGGCCTGCAGCAAGGCTTGGGGATGCAGTCTTGCCTGCGCCGCATCGACTGCGCTTAGCAGCAATAGCCGCTGCTTTGATGGCAGCACCAGGCTCAGGCTTGCCCCGGCCTTGACCTCGGCCACCAGCCAAGGCCAGTCGGGAACCTGATTGCTATCAAACGCGATAGTGCGCAAGGCTGCCCGAAGCTTGGGCGCCAGGCTTTGCTCCTCTTCGACCAGGCACAGTGCCAGCCGCAGCGGCTTTTCGGCCGCGGACTCAGCTGGCTTTACTCCAATGTGAGGCATAGGGCCTATCGCTTTGCTCAAGGCCTTTCTCTATTACCTGTGGCGGCCTTGGCCGGTTCAAAGGCGGCATTGAGCCCCTTGCTAATGGTGACCTTGGCATTTTCCAGCCCGGTTTGCAGCTGGCCCTCGGCGTTGAACAGGGCCAGATCGGCGCTGAGCTGACGGCTGGAGTGCTTGGTCACCTGCAGGCGAATAAGGCCAGTGTCATTTTCAGGCAGCAGGGCGTTTTGCCAGAGTGCCGCCAGTGAGGAGGGCAGGCTGGCGGCATCGTATTTGAGCCGGGCCCAGATCAACATAGCCTGCAGCAGTGCGTCTTGCTGGATCAGGGCGCGATCTTCGCTCGATGCGGCATCCGGTAGCCGGTATCGGCAGCTAAGCCCTTGATCGTCAAACTGCAGCACCTCAGTAATGGCCTGCAGCTGCGGGCCATGGAACAGGGCGCCGCTGTGATAAAACTCACTGCCTTGCCGTACTTGGAGCTCACCTTCGCCTATCTCAGTCATAGAAACATGCGCCAGTGGCTGACTGGCTTGCTGCGGCATTAACGGCTGCTGGATTAACGGAAGCAGGGTCGCCTGGTACTGAGGCCGCTCATCACAGCTGATGCTCGCCTGCAGCTCGCCGTCGGTTCCCAGCGTCAGGCTGAGCTGCAATCGCTTTTCATCACTGTCAAATACCACGCCTTTGAGCAGCTTATAGTCCACGGCGCGCCAATCGCCGCCAAAGAGGCTCTGGGCACTTTGCAGCATCCACTGGAGCGCGCAGACAGTCGGCCATACCGGATTGCCACCTATGCAGTGATCTTCCAGCAGCGCCAGCTCCTGGCGCTTGATTGCGCGACTCAGGGTTTGAGGGCTAGCTTGGGCCTCCAGCGTATCTGTGTGGTTCAGGCCTTGTTTGCCATCCGGGCCTTGCATGCTGGAGCCAATCAATAGCTGCGGCTCTGAGCGGGCCAGAATCGCCTCGGCAAACAGCTTGGCACCGGCTTCTCTTGGGATCACATAGACGCCGCGGGACTCAAACATCTGCTTCAGCGCCGCGTTGACCATGCCGCCATCCCAGGGGCCCCAGTTGAAACTGATCACTCGGGTGGTCGGCAACTCATGATGCAGCCGATGAGCGGTTTTATTGAGAATTTCATTGGCCATGGCGTAGTCGCTCTGGCCTGTGTTGCCGTAGAAACCGGCGGCGGAGGAAAACAGCGCCAACAGTTTTAAGTGCTCGGCGGCCTTTTTGTTTGGTGCCAAGGCTCTGAGTAAGGCGGAGAGGCCGCCAACCTTGGTGCCTGTAACCAATTCGAGTTCGGCGAGGGTCTTGTCGGCGATGTGTTTATCGGCCAACACCCCGGCGCCGTGAATCAGCCCGCTGATAGGCGCCAATGCCTGAATGGGCGCCAGTGTGGACGCGACCGCATCCGGGTTACTGACATCCAGACTCAGGTATTCGGCGCTGGCACCTATGGCCTCAAAGCGCTTGAGCGCCGCGTGAATCTCAAGCGCGTTGACAAGAGGTTTTATCAGGGCTTCCACTTCCTTGGGCGAGGGCTTTTGCCCCTTGGCCAATAGCGCGGTGATTGCGGCCGCTTTTAGCTGACCGCTCTCAAGCCCTTGGGCCCAATCGGGGAATGCTTCCAATGCCAAGGCCTTGCTACGACCGGCGAGAATAAAGTGACTGCCACTTTGGCGGGCCAGCGCCAGGGCACAGTCCAGGGTGACGCCTTTTGCGCCCCCGGTCACCAGTATTTTATCTGAACTATCTAGCCTGCATGGCGCCAGGCTTGTATCGGCAGCATTCAGGTCATCGGCCGAAGTCGCTACCAGGGTCACTCTGCCGGCGGCGCTTTTGCCCCACTCCAACGGATCCTGACTCGGGCTGTAGAGCGCATCCATGACTTGCGAGGCCAGCGCCGAGGCATCAAGCTCAGGAGCAAGATCCAGCGCGCGGCAATGCACCTGAGGCCACTCCTGCGCCAGGGTCTTGGTTAAGCCAAACAGGGCGCTCTGATTCAATTCACAGGGCTGACCGCTGAAACCCAGCTGACCATCCATGCGCGCCACAGTGATAAAGGCGCGGCGGCCTTTTGTCGGCGTTTGCCAGGCTGGGCTCAAATGCTTGGCGAACAGGAAGCTCAGTTGTACCTGAGTCTTGGCCGTGATGTTGAGCGGCATCAACTCCCCGAGTTGTTCCCGCGGCAGTTGTGGCTGCAGATGGATATAGATGGCCACTTGCTGTTTGAGCCCGGCGATGAGCGCCTCGACTCCGGCATCATCATTGCTGGCCAGAGTCAGGATTGGCAGTTTGCTATCCAGCGCCGATTGCGAATCGGTTGCCGCCGGGCGCACCAGAGTGACACTGATGCCACTGTCGGTCAGTTTCTTGGCCAGGACACCGGCGTTGTGGCCGTCATCGAGCAGCAGCGCACAGCTGTTCGCGGCAAACAGAGCCTCGGCGCTTGCGCCTGAGAATCTATCTGCCGCCGGCAGCTTTTTTAGGCTGACTCCCGAATGGGGCGGCAAGGCCACACTCGGCTGAGTGTTTGGCGTCTCATCGGTTTGGGTTAGCGGCTCGGCTGCATGCTCAGCGTTTGAACCGGCAAAACAATCTATGATCTGCCCCAGGGTGCGGCATTCGCTTAAGCTTGCGGCGTCCAGCTGTGGCAGCTCTGGCAATTGGTCTTGCACTGTGCCGAGAATTTCCACCCGCTTGATGGAATCGATACCGAGATCGGCCTCCATATCCATCCCCAGTTCGAGCATTTCGGCCGGGTAGCCGGTCTTCTCTGCCACTACCTGCAGCATGATTGCCGTGATATCACTCTGATTTGAAACTGGCTCAGGCTGCGCGTTTGAATCCACTCCGGCGCTTTGCTGCAGATAATCGACTATCTGCCCCAGGGTGCGGCATTCACTTAGAGTTGCGGCATCCAATTGTGGCAGCTCAGGCAATTGGTCCTGCACAGTGCCGAGAATTTCCACCCGCTTGATAGAATCGATACCGAGGTCGGCCTCCATATCCATCCCCAGCTCGAGCATTTCGGCCGGGTAGCCGGTCTTGTCGGCCACCACCTGCAGCATCAGTGCAGTGACATCATTCTGATTTGCATGAGCTGTGTTTGACTTGACTGTACTTGACAGGGCGGGGCTCGGCTGAATTGGCTCAGGCTGAACGCTTGAATCCACACCGGCGCTTTGCTGCAGATAGTCGACAATTTGCCCCAGGGTGCGGCATTCGCTTAGGGTGGCGGCATCCAGCGGCGGCAGCTCAGGCAATTCATCTTGCACTGTGCCGAGAATTTCCACCCGCTTGATGGAATCGATACCGAGATCGGCCTCCATATCCATCCCCAGCTCGAGCATTTCGGCCGGGTAGCCGGTTTTGTCGGCCACTACCTTCAGCATCAGTGCCGTGACATCATTTTGATCTGCATGAGCCGTGTTTGACAGGGCTGGGCTTGGCTGAATTGGCTCGGGCTGCACGCTGGCGTTCACACCGGCACTTTGCTGCAGATAGTCGACAATCTGCCCCAGGGTGCGGCATTCGCTTAGGGTGGCGGCATCCAATTGTGGCAAGTTGGGCAATTGATCCTGCACTGTGCCGAGAATTTCTACCCGTTTGATGGAATCGATACCGAGATCGGCCTCCATATCCATCCCCAGCTCCAGCATTTCGGCCGGGTAGCCGGTCTTGTCGGCTACTACCTGCAGCATCAGTGCCGTGACATCATTCTGATCTGCATGGGCCGTGCTTGACAGGGCGGGGCTCGGCTGAATTGGCTCAGGTTGAACGCTTGAATCCACACCGGCGCTTTGCTGCAGATAATCGACAATCTGCCCCAGGGTGCGGCATTCACTTAGAGTTGCCGCATCCAATTGTGGCAAGTTGGGCAATTGATCTTGCACTGTGCTCAAGATCTCCACCCGCTTGATGGAGTCGATACCGAGATCGGCCTCCATGTCCATCCCCAGCTCCAGCATTTCCGTGGGGTAGCCTGTCTTCTCGGCCACCACTTGCAACATCAGCTCTTCGACACCTGTGCTTGGCTTGGCAGTGGTTACGGCTACTGCTGGGGCTGGGACTGGGACAGGGGCTGGAGCTTGAGGCCGGCTCTGTAGCACTTGGCTTGGTTGCTGGGGCGTGCTCGCTGCTTTGACTGGCGCTGCGGCGTGAGTTACAGGCGCTGCAGCCTGGACGGGCACTGGCACTGCTTGGGTTTGCTCTATATTGGGCAACACAGCACCGCCCTGAAGTTGTTGCAACAACTGCTGGGCGCCGAGATTTTGCGACTGAATAAAGTCGTTGTGGATCTTCAACGTCTCGGCCTGGTGCTGGTGGAACATGGCCAGGGTCTGATTGAGGCTGTCAGGAATCGCTTTGCCGGCCGTCGCCAGTTTTACTTGCTCTGCGAGTAGTTGTTGCACACTGTTGCCATATTGCAATGGGATATTCAGAAACTGCTGATGCAGCTCGGCCAACTGTTGCTGGGCGCTGAAAAACTGCTGTAATTCGCTGCTGTTCGCTGCCTGTGGCGCTGTAGCTTGGCTCGGTTGACTCGGGTTCTGGCTTGCGGCCGCAACTGGGATCTCGACGATTTTTTCCACGACTTTCTCGACTATTTTTGTCTGTTGACTGACCCGGCCCTCTTTGAGTGAGGCCGCCATCTTCTGGGCGGTCGCCGGGCTGATATAGTTACTGGCACCGAGCTTGATAGTCATCGGTGAGGCCTTGTGTTTGGCCTGGGTTTGTACGGCGCGATAGGCATCGGGATCTGTTAGAGGCAGGCCCGCCAATGCCAGGCTGAGCAGGGCTTGCTTCAGCTCAGTGTCGGCGGCCAGTGAATCGATACAGCTTGGGCTGTCCAGCGACAGGAACAGGCATTCGGCGGCGCGATCGCCCAAGGTGGCTTGTGCCAACCTGGCCAGGGTGTTTTTCGGGCCAAACTCGACAAATATTCTGGCGCCGTCCCGGTACATGCTCTCTATCTGCTCACTGAAGCGCACCTGCTTGAGCATATGCTGCTCCAGGTTGGCTCTGAGGCTTTCGGCATCCTGTGCCAGCTTATCACCTGTGGCATTGACATACAGAGGCGTTTTCGCATCGCTCAAGCCCTGGTGGGCAATCGCCTCGGCAAAGGGTTGCTGCGCATGGGCCACCAGCGGAGTGTGGAAGGCACCGGATACCGGCAGCGCTATGGCGCGCAAACCTGCCTCGTTCAGCTTGAGGTTGAGCCGGGCCACCGCTTCACTCGCGCCGGCAATCACAAGCTGAACCGGGCTGTTGATATTGGCTATCTGCACCTCGGGTTCAGTCTGCAGCAGCTGCTCGAGAGTATTGCGCTCTGCGGCCGAAGGCAGAATAACGGCGCTCATGCTGCCCGGGTCTTTATCCTCGGGGACGCTGGCCATGGCATCGCCTCTGGCGAAGGCCAGCGCGTAATAGCTCTCACGGCTCAAGGCACCAGCGGCGCGCAGTGCCGACAGCTCACCAAAGCTGTGACCGGCCAGCATATCCGCCTGGAATCCGGCCTGGCAAAGCAGAGTAAACTGCCCCATGCCGAGGGCGCCGATGGCGCTTTGGGCAAAGCGGGTATTGGCCAGTGCCAGTTCATCCTCTTTGCTGGCCAGGGGCGTGAATTTGGCTATCGGGAACACCCGCGCCGACAAGGGGCCCATGCCGTACTTGTCGGCTATGCCCTGGCGGGAAAACTCACGGTCGGCGGCGGCAAATTCGGCGCGAAGCTCGGGATAGAGCTGGGTTAGCCCAGAGCCCATCTGTAGATACTGACTGCCTTGACCGGCAAACAGGGCGGCGGTCTTGGCCTCAGTCAAAGGCGCGCTGCGGTACTCGACTCCCTGATGTTGCCAACGGGTTTGCGGCTGTTCTTCAGCCGTGCTTTGCAGCTTGTTCAAGGCCTGTTGCAGCTTTTGCTGCAGCTCTATGGTGTCGCAGGCAAGGAGTCCCAGCCTGGGGCCTTGTACCTGTGTCTGGCTGCCGAGGCGATAGGGCGCGCACAGGGTTTCAAGGTCGCCATGGGCATCTGACTCAAGCGTCTTGAGCAGAGCGCTTAGCTCTTGCTCCAGCGCCGGTTTGTCCGGCGCGCAGAACAGCAGCGGCAAAGGTGTGCGTCTCAGGCGAGCGGGTTGCTTGGGTAATTCGGGGCTGTGCTCTTCCAATACCAGGTGGAAGTTGGTGCCACCAAAGCCAAAGGAGCTGACGGCGGCGCGCCTTGGCGTACCGTCGGTTCTTGGCATCCAGGGGCGGGTTTGAGTGTTGAGATAGAAGGGCGATTGCTCCACTGCCATCTTGGGATTGGGCTGCTTTACATTGATGGTGGGCGGCAACACCTTGTGGTGCAGCGCCAAAGCCGCCTTGATCACCCCGGCGGTGCCGGCGGTCGACTTGGTATGGCCCACCTGGGACTTGATTGAACCCAGGGCGATATGTTGCAGCTCAGGATTATCCTGACTCATTACGGCGTTGAGGCCGCTGAATTCGGCCACATCACCGGCGGCCGTACCTGTGCCGTGGGCTTCCATCAGGCCCAGAGTATGGGGCGGGAATCCGGCATCATCGTAGGCCCGCTGCAGCGCTTTGGCCTGGCCTTCGGGGCGCGGCGCGTAAATGCTCTTGAACTTGCCGTCGCTGGAGGCGCCAACCCCTTTGATCACCGCATAGATGCGGTCACCGTCGCGCTCGGCATCATCCAGGCGTTTCAGCGCCACCATGCCTATGCCTTCGCCTATCATCATGCCGCGGGAGTCGGCGTCGAACGGCTTTATCTGCTCGTCGCTGGTAAAGGCCGGGGTCTTGGAGAAGCTCATGTACATATAGGCGGAGTTGTCGGTGCAGACGCCTCCGGTGAGCATCATATCGCTGCGGCCTTCGGTCAGCTCGGTGAGCGCCATTCGCATTGCCGCCAGCGATCCGGCACAGGCGGCGTCGACCACACAGTTCATGCCGCCGAGATCGAAACGGTTGGCAATCCGACCGGCGATAACATTGCCGAGCGACCCCGGGAAGGAGTTTTCCTCCCAATGTATATATTGGTCCTGGAACTTGCGGATCAGCATTTCGCTGTCCTGCTCACTGACGCCACTCTCGCGGAACACCTTTTTCAGCACAGGGTATTGCAGCCTGGCATTGAGGCTTTGGCTGATCTTCTGACCACCGCCAATTCCCAAGGTGATGCCGATGCGGTCGCGGTCATAGTCCGAGCCTTCATGGATACCTGCATCCTCCAACACCTCTTTGGCTACCACCAGCGACAGCAGCTGCGAGGTGTCGGTCAGTTCGAGGATATTGGGCGGCAGACCAAACTCCATGGGGTTGAAATCCACTTCCGGGATAAAGCCGCCGCGCTTGCAGTAACTCTTGTCGGCGGCTTTCTTGTCGGGGTCAAAATAGTCGGCCACTTGCCAGCGGTCGGCGGGCACTTGGGTGATGGCATCTATCTTGTCGCAGATCAGATCCCAAAACTGGTTCAGATAACGGCTGCCGGCAAACAGGCTCGCCATGCCGACTATGGCAATCGGCGTGTCTTTCAGCCTTTTGTTGAGGCGTTTGTCTATCTGAGAGGCTTGTTCTTGGCTCATTGAGCATCTCCATTGGTGGCTGCAAGTTGCGGCCTGGGTTTGCGCCCTGCCTTGGCGGCAGCGGGAAACCTGGACTGGAAAATATGGTAGTTGCGTACCAGCAAGCGGCGTAGTGCAAACGGGGCACGCTTGAGGACGTAGGCTATGTAGCGGTCGGCGGCGAGGGTGTCGTCATCCTGATAGATGTCGACATAGACCCAACCGCTGACGGGATCCATCCCTATGAGTACCGAATGGGTCTGTTGGCCTATGGGAATACTCATGGCTTCGACCTGAACCACAGTGTGTTCATCGGTACTGGGCAGCATCAACGCATCGGCGAGCGTTTGGCTGTTGAGGGTGTAGGTTTGCATTTTGCTGCCGCTGTAGACCGGCAGCTTATTGAAGTGTTTCGGTGGCAGCGAGTGCGCGGCATCGATATTGTCGAGCCGGGATGCGCCGTGGCGTTTCAGACAGCGGGCCAGCCCGGAGCGCGAAACATGGGGATTGATAAACTCCTGGGTGACTTGCAACAGCCTGTCCAGCGGCAGCTTGAGCTGCCAGCGCAGCCCGACAACCACATACTCCTGAATATCGCTCAGGGTAGTATTCAGATGATGCGGGGTATGGGATTGATCCTGTGTCGACTCGCGTTTACGCCACTTGCGAACGGTTGCTTCACTGATATTCAGTAACCGTGCCAGTTGGCTGACATTGAGCTCCGACTCTTGGATAAAGCGGCGCATTTCCGGGGTGGTGGTGGCATTACGATGACGCCGTTTTCCGGTTTGAGTTTGCTTCATAATCAGCTGGGACTAGGCCCTTGGGCTTCCTTTCTCGCCTGTCTGCCATGGTTGCAAACTTCCACAATACTGAGCGTCAGGCTGTTATTTCAGTAACAGGTGAAGCAGATTACCAGTGCCTGCCGCTCGATACAATCATCTGGGACTGAAAATCCTGCTTTTGTTTTAAAGACTTTTGTTCGCTAACTTCGCTTGTTGTTAACTTGTTTTTAAATTGATATAAATTGGTTGTTTTGGTTTTTTGTGCTGTAAAAATGGATATCTGATACCTATTTATCCCTAATCCCCAGTGGTCTGTTGCAGCTTATATTGCAGCTTATGTTACAACCTGGGTATCTGCCTTTAGGGCAACTGGATGAACTGGCATCAGCAACAGAAATGGAGAGTGTCAGGTGTATTTAACAAAAAATAATCTACTGGGAATGGCGAGTGCGGCCTTGTTTACACTACTCGGCGCCGGTTGCAGTGGTACCAGTACCACGACCGCCGAGTTGTCGCCTGAGGACGCGGCCCGCCAACAAAGACTCGATGAACAGGGATACCGCTGCGACCGGGTTAGGGTCACCGGCAGCAATATTCCCAACCGCCGCTGTACAACCGCCCAGCAGCGGGAAAGAGAGCGGGAAGAGGCGAGAGCCTATGTCGATAAAATGAATCAGCAAAACATGAATGATTAAGGAAGGTGCTAATAAGTCTTCGTGGCCTTCTCTTTTGTAGAGAGTGGCTTGCACAGCAATTGGCGTTCAAGGCACTTGAGGCAGGGGGGAGGCCAAGGCAAAATAGCCTACTCCCCCTTGGTTTTTTGGAGCCTCCCATCAACGCCGTGCAACTCTTTTTGTATCCCTTACGCCAGAGTGAGCCTTTAAAAATCAAAGACCTGGCGCTGTGCCTGACGCCGGCCGAGCGGGAAAAGTTTGCCCGAATAAGCCATAAAAAGGTACAACAACGAGCAATAACAAGCCGCGCCTTGCTGAGAAAGACCCTGAGTACTCAAGCGCCGCTTGCAGCCCGGGAGTGGTGTTTCGATTATGGTCCCCAGGGTAAGCCGCGCCTTTGTGATGAGCAGTTTCAACAGACTCAGCTGCATTTTAACCTCAGTCACAGCGGTGATTGGCTGCTGTTGGCATTGCTGAAACATCCTTCTCCTGAATTGCAACTCGGAGTCGATATAGAGCGTTTACGGATGCGCACGGCTATCGATACTGTGATGCGCCACTATTTTGCGCCTTTTGAGCTGCAGCAGTTACGAGATCTGGATGATGCCGCGCGGCGAGAGGCGTTTTTCGATCTCTGGGCCTTGAAAGAGTCTTATATCAAGGCGACAGGCAAAGGGTTGGCGCAGCCGCTCGATGGGTTTGCGTTTGACTTGAGCTCAGGGGAGGCATGCTCGGCCGAGCGGCCAGCCGAGATTGTTTCGATGCGCCGTGGGCTTTTGCTAAAGCCTAAGGAAAACACCCAGTGGCAGAGTTGGCTTGGCCATATGGAGCCGGGTTATCGATTGGCCCTGACGCTGGGGGCGCCTACAACCATCAACTGGCAACTGCAGTGGCACCTTGGTCAGTAGCACTTTGAAATGGGTTACCGGGCAGGAGCGAAAAAGCGGCTTTAAAGCCGCTTTATGTTCGATTACTGTCTTGCCAGGCGTTGGCTTTCCGGCACGTGCTCAAAGTCACTGCGGAAAGGGTTGATGTCCAATCCGCCTCTGCGGGTGTAGCGGGCGTAGACGGTCAATTTACTGCAATGGCAGAAACGCTTCAGATCGGTAAATATCCGCTCCACACACTGCTCGTGGAACTCGTTATGCTGGCGGAAAGAGATCAGATAACGCAGCAGTTTTTCCCTGTCTATCTTGGGTCCCTGGTAGCGGATCATCACGCTGCCCCAATCAGGCTGTGAGGTGATCAAACAGTTGGACTTAAGCAGGTTGGAGTTCAAGGTCTCGGCGACTATCTGCTTGTCGTCTGTGCTGTCCTCGAGCCATTTGGGGTTGAACCCATAGTCGCTGACTTCAATATCCAGATCGTCAATGCAGTGCCCCGGCAGCTCAACAACTCTCTGGCTGTTGAAGTGCTTGGGCTCAATCACTCTGACTTTTATCTCGCCATTGGCACAGCGGCTCAGATCTTGGGTCAGGGTCTGCTCGACGGCTTCAGTACTGTCAAAGCGGGTTTGATTGAAACTGTTCAGATAGAGCTTGAATGATTTGGACTCAATTAAATGCTCACTGTTGAGATCCAGCTGGAACTCGGCGATGGCCACCATGGGTTTGCCCTTGGCATTGAGCCAGGAGAGTTCATAGCCGGTCCAGATATCGGCCCCCTGAAACGGCAGAGGCGCACTCAGGTTGATTGCATCACGGTTGAGTTTGCGGGGCACACCCTGCAACAGCTCAGGGGCGTAATGCTCTTGATAATCTGTCTGCTGACCCAGTGTCAGGCCAGATAAGGCTTCGGCGTTCCGGTAAGGGTCGTGATTCTGTGTCATCAAGCGGGTTTCCGTGTCAAAATAGGCCACCATTATACCTGAATTTGGAAGTGCGATAAGTGTCTTGTGCCCAGGCGTTGGAGCAATTTCTCAGCCGTTATCATCAAAGTTACCAGTCGAGTCTGGGGGAAGGCCCCAGATATTATGCCAGGGGAGAGGCCTCGCCCTGTTTGCTGCAGGAGGATGGCGAAGATCCGCTACTGTGGCAGACTATTCGCCGTGAACAGCCAGGCAGTTTTGCCAATGTCAGTCATGCGCTGGAGTTGCCGCTGCATGCCGATATCGACGAGTTTTATGGGCAGTTTTTTGCCGCGCATCTGTTGTTTGAAGCCGATTTCGGCGAAGGGGAACTATTGCAGCCCTGGAGTCAGGATGATTTTGAGTTTCTGCAGCAGAATCTGATTGGTCACCTGATGATGAAACGCAAGCTCAAGCAGCCACCGACCTGGTTTATCGGTCTATTGGGGCAAGGTGATGAGATGATCTGCGTGGATAATGAAACCGGTGCTGTCTGGCGTGAGACCCCGGGTGAGCTCCCCTCAAAGAAGCTGGCAGACAGCCTGGAAGAGTTTCTTGTTATGCTGCGCCCCAGAGTGGCGCCGGCGGTTGAGCCTGTGGAGGCGGCCATGGCGAATGTCGACCATCCCGGTCTCTGGGCGCGGATGAAGCTTATGTGGCAACACCTGTTTTCCCGCCGCTGACAGTCGGGGTTACCACAATCACTATTGATTGATGATCACTGCTATTGATGATCCTAGACTATTGATTGTCCCAGTTTATTGATGATCCCAGGAGAGGTTGGAGACTATCCGGCAGTTGTCACAGCGGAAATGAAATAGATCCAGCAACGGGCTGGGTTGGCGCCAGTCCGGGTTGCCGCAGCGGGGACAGGGACGGGCCAATTCGGCTTGCTTACTCTCTCCCCCGACCCGGTAAAGGTAGTAATAGGTAGGAATTTGGGTCAGATATTCGATGCGGCCGCGTAGATCCCAGCCGCGGCGAAACAGATCGCTGTCCGGGCTGGAAAGCTCCTCGAGGGCGGCAAACTCGGCCTTGGTTGCTGCGGCCATTTGCAGTTCATCACAGGCTTGCCACTCGGTTTGCCAACGGATCACCCGCTTGTGATCGCCGTTGAAGGTCGCGGGAATACGGTAGAGGGGAATGGGTAGCAAGTTATCGCCGCTGCGCAGCGGTGAGCACATATGCACATAGCTGGTATAAAGCAGCTGCCAACTTGGGGGCTCCAGGGTGCTGACCTCGGAATTGATATCCTGACCTATGAGCTTTTCCTTGGGGGCCAGCAGTTTGGCCTCGGTTAACTGCTGCAACGCCTGTTTGGCCCAGGGACTGTTGTGCCTGTTGGCCAGACTGGTTTCTTCCGGTAGCAGCAGCCTGACTCTGAACTCCCCGTCCCTAAAGGCCACCGCAAATTCGCGCCCCAATACCTGACCGTTGGCCCGCCAGGCCTCAAGCAGGGTATTGATGGCTTTTTCTGCGGCGCTGATAGTGGTGTTGGCAAAGCATTCAAACCTGAGTTCGCAGACAAACATTATTGCTGTTCCTCAAGCTTGGCGAGTCTTTGTTGCAAGGCCGCGAATTCTTGTTTCAGTTGCTGCTGATCCTGGCGTAGCAGGCTGATTTCCTGCTGGAGAACTTCTACTGTGGTGACAGCTTGTTGTGGCACGGTTTCTTGCAGTTGAGGTGCGTCTTCAAGCAGTTTTTCCCGTTCACTCTCTGGCAGGGATTTGAAACGCTGCAGACCTTCAACCAGCAGTGGCATTGGTAACTTGTTGCCGAGTCTTGCCTTAATCAGTGCCAGAGAGGGAGTATGGCCGCTTTGGGCTACTGCCGCCGCCGCGGCCATGACCTGTTCCAGTGGAGTGGACATCTTGGTAAAAAACCTCACATTTTCGCGAATAGCTACATAGTGCAGCAGTTGTTTGCTTTTATCATTTTGATATTTATCAGTTTATTTTTTGGCCTGCATGTTGCAAAGCGTTTGCTGCATTTGCTTAACAAAAGTCAACATTTGATAAATATAACAAGGAGTGACAATGAACAAGTTATTACTGCCACTGATGGGGATTGCAAGCTTAGGGCTTAGTGCCTGTGTGGTCAATGTCGGCGATCACGAAGCCAACTGGGATGAAAAGGAGTCCTGGCAATTACAGCAACAGCAAAATCAGCAACAACTGGCCAAGTTGACTCTGGGGATGGATCAGCAACAGGTGCAGCAGCTCATGGGGCAGGCCGACTTTAATGAAGCCTTTCTCTCCAATGATCAGCAAGTACAGGTACTATTTTACCGTACCCGCCACAGACACAGTGATGGCAAGACCACCAAGGATGAGTGCACCCCCTTGGTGTTTCGCGATCAACAACTGATTGGCTGGGGCGATAAGGCCTACGCGCAGCTGTAATTCAAACTCATCCCAATCCCAATCAACTCCTGAGCTGGGCGTCCAAATGGTCTATGGTGTCTGACCATTGGGCGTCCTCGGCCAGAGCCTCTGTTAAAAAAGTGCGCTGCGCTTCATTCCAGAATGGTGCATCCACCAGTTTGACTCCCTCGGGGATAGAATGTGCGCCGATAAAGCCTTCTATCGCCTTGCTGCTGCTGGGGAGTCCCAATTGCTCAAATAAATGGGCCAAGTCTGTGTGGGTGGTATCCATATTCTGACCTCCTGAAATCCCGACATATATTGCCAAGGTGATGAGTGATGGGTGAACAAGCCTTAATAAAACAGATAGTAAGCCTTATTCCTTCCCCTTAGGGAAGGTGCGAATAAGTCCTCGTGGCACTCTGGCTTGCACAGCAATTGGCGTTCAAGGCATATGACTGAAGGCATGCCGGGGCCTGTCGAAGTCAGATAACGCAGAGAGCCGGTTGCTGTGAAAGCCCCTAAGGGCGTGGCTTACAGGCCTGCCTGCTGTGTTGTGCTTCTTGCAAAGGACTAGGGCCATTTGCTGCGAACCACGCCTTGCATCCAAGCCCGTAAGCCGACGCAGAGCCCACATGGGACTTGTTCGCGCCTTCCTTAGCTTATACCAATCTGCCTAAAGATGAAGTGACAATGCCTGGCAAGCAAGATCAAGATATTGCACTTTGATCCAATATTGTTAAATTGGAAATTGCCCTTTTGGCTGACAAGGACAACAACAAATGGAAACCCAGACTCCCGATTCTCTGCGTGCCGTCTACCTGACAGCGGAAGATTTGCGCCTGGCCGCATCAATTCTCTATAACGCCTATCACGATGATGCGTTTTTTCAGCAGACCTTGCCGGCCGCCAATGCCGCCGAATATGAACAAAAGCTCAGGGCCGCGATCCGTGAAGAGCTCAATGAGCTTTGGCAACAGGAGCAGCCTCTTATTGGGTTGTTCGACGATGAGCGCTTGATTGGGGTTGCCTGCGTGGTGACCTCATCACTTCCCCAGGGGGAGGGGCGCTATTGGCATTGGCGTTTGAAAATGCTGCTGGGGACGGGCTGGCAATCAACGCAGAAGTTGATGCAGAAGGAGAATTCAATTCTGGAGCACCTGCCGGCTACTGAATACGGCATTATACAGTTCATTGCAGTAGCTTTAACCGAGCAGCGCAAGGGTTATGGCAAGTTGCTCGTCCAGGCGGTATTGGGTTGGTGTGATGAGCAGCCGGAGCTGGAAGGGGTTGGAGTTTTTGTGACTGAGGATGGCCATTCTCATCTGTTCCGAGAGCAAGGCTTTGTACCCGTGGTTGAGCTCAATATAGGGCAGTTAACCGGAGAGTTGCTCTTTTACCACAGTCATACCGATGATGACGTCTACCAATAACAGGAGTTAAGCATGGAGCAAAAGTACAAGAATTTTGCTGAGTTTTATCCTTTCTACCTGTCTCAGCATTCCGATCCCGTATGCCGAGGTTTGCATTATCTAGGTTCGACCCTGGTATTGCTTATTCTGTTATTCAGCCTGCTTAGTGGACAATTTGTATGGCTCTTGGCTCTGCCTGTGGTGGGTTATGGCTTTGCCTGGATTGGTCACTTTGGTTTTGAACACAATAAGCCGGCGACCTTTCAATACCCAGTCTACAGCTTGATGGCTGACTGGGTCATGTTGGCCCAATTTGTCAGTGGCAAACGTCGTTTCTGAGTGTTTTTGGTTATTTACCAGTACCAATGTGAGATATGTCTCACAAAGCTGTGCGACAAACATAAGACTTATTTGCTGTTCTTACTGGCGAATAATTAAATATTGTTAATAAACAATTAATTATCATTTCATTAGCGACTACTGAATATTTGTCATTCCTAGCCTGTTCTAAAATTGACCATCTCAAAGAGGGGTCCTTGGGTACACTTAAGTTGTGGTCAGGGCAGGATACTTTGACAGAGCTTCCAAGGAAAGGAGCTGAAGTTACGAGCCTCAAAGAAGAGAGGGCCTCAAGGAAGAGGGAGCCGCAAGGAAAGCAACGCCAAGGAGTTTAAGGCGGCAGCTAAGGCAGGGCAAGTGTCAGGATGACACGTTTGGGAAAGGCCTATGCAAGGACGAGCTGCAAGGAAGCCTGCTAAATGGATTTCAGTCATGGATGACAATCAAGACAGGACGTCTTGAAACCATTCCAGGGAAGTTCAAGCCAAGGAAACGGCTCGCAGGGAAAGCAGTATCCAGGATGGATACACAGGAGATTTTTCCGGTAATAAGGAAATTGCCGCGCCAGGAAAGGCAATTTGAGACAGGAAGGTCTGCTAAGGAAAGCGTTCAGGACGAAGTAGAGGACAGGCTCAGGGATGCCAGCCTTTGGGTTAAGGGAATACCCAACTCATGGACGACAGCTGCTAGTGGATGGGCAAACATGGAAGATGAGTGCCAGGAGGCCACAAGGAGGCTCAAGGGAATTGAGCAGACACCAGGATGGTTGTAAGCAGGGATGAAAAGATAGCTTGGAAGCTGTCGTAACTGAGACAAGGTGTCCACAGGAAGAAATTCATACGCATGGAAGGTGCAGGGAGCACAACTCAGCGGGATGGCTGACAGCAGTAAATAGGGCGCGTCTTAGGACGCGCCTTTTCTTTTGCTGTTTTTTTTATAGGACGTCATTAAAGCTAGGGTCATTCCGGTACTGATTTATAGGCGATGTGTCTTTAACTACACATCGTTTTCCATTAAAGCCGGGCATCGTGTGCGAGATGTCTCACAAGACTGTGAGACAAACAAGAGTTAAACAGCGGGTTTTGTCGTTAAAAAACAATTAAGCCTTTTAAAATCAATTTGTTATAAACATTATTTCAATTGCTACAAAAAAGTTTCACGAGTTATTGAACGGTTTCTGTACAACCCTGGGGCCGGGATTGGATTAGTATTTAAGTCATCCAAGGACAAGGATGATTCAGGGAACAAGGTCAGGAAGACCTAAACCGTGAGGAACACGGTCCAGGGATGACTCAAGGAAGATGCCTATCAGGATGATGGCAAACAGGGAAAGGTACTGACCCAAGGAATGTGGTCAGCGTCAGGAAGACGAAACAGGATGTATTGAACGGATGCGCAAGGACGATACTGGACACGCTTAAGGATAGAGCAAGGCCCGATCAAGGGATAATCGGGACTAAGGGAACAGGTACGCAAGTACAGGGACTCACCAGGATGGTACAGGGAGCGCAGGACGCACGGCATACGCATGGATGGTGCAGGGAAGCAACTTAATAGCTGGAAGGCTTAACAGAGAAACAGATGGGCGCGGCTTAATTGTCGCGCCCTTTCTTATTTTAGGGATTTTTTATTTGGGGACTTAAATGGTTCTCAAACTTTGATGGCGCAAGAGTCTGCTGCCATTTTTCTGATTTTTTATCTGTGTAACCTGGCAAACTTTACTGATTCTTCAACGACGGGGTCGGCTCAGTTTTCTGTCAGATGCAGCAAAATATCAGCGGCACTTACCCGAACTGCAACCACCGCGGGAGCCACAACCGCCACCGACGCTGCCTCTGGCAGTTGGCGCTTCATGCCACTCGGGTTCGGGAAATATTGGCCATTCAATTTTCTGGATCTGTTTACCGTGCATCAGGATGTGGCCGCGATACTGGTTGATGCCATCGGTACTGAACTCAAACATAAAGCGTGCATTCCAGCACAGGCCGTTCTTGCCGCCTATGCTGGGACGCGCCGACTCCATGGCGATGGCCAGCATCTGCACCTTTTGCCGTTGGCATTCCCGCTCGGCAAATATCCGACTGAGTTCGGCCATTTGTCGCAGTTGCCAGAAAAACGCAGCAATCATTACCAGCGCTGCGATCAGGAGAAAATCTGTCATCATTCTGTGGTCGCCCTGAACAGACCGCCAATGGCGCCGGATAGGCGGTCACTGCGGTGAGGATTGCGAAGTTCGCTCAATACCTGGGTACGTATCCCGGGTATGGCCACAATATCAGCAAAGATTTGATTAAAGAAGCTTTGCTCCTGCAAAGCCAGAGCCTCGAGATAAATTTTGCGGCATTCATCCTGTTTCAGACTAAGCCAGCAGCGGGCGGCAATGGCGATCAAGGCGTCAATATTCAGCGCCTGCTGACTATCCAGCTCTGTTATCGCCTGTTGGCAGAGTTTAGGGTGAGATGCCAAGGCGCGAAGGAAGTAAACCTTATGCTCGGGGGCAGCGTCTTTGAATGCCTGGAAGAGCGTTTCGGCAAGCGGCTCTGGCAATAGTATATGTTCCAGTTGCTGGCAAAGGGCAATCTGTACCTCGGCGGCACCTTTGCTTAACCCTTGTTGCAACAGGGCTGAGTGATCCAGTTCATTGACCCGGGCACAGATATCCGCCAGCCCTTGCAGTCCCAAATGTTGCCAGTTTTCGGCAGCCACCTTGCCGCTCAGGTATTGGCAGGCATATTCATACTGCACCGAAGCGGCTTGTCCCAGTTGTTTGCGCACCAAGGCGTTGAACAGGGCCAGTTTTTCTTGCGGGGGCTTGAAACTGAAGGGATGATTGGCCATCTGTTGCTGCTGGGCTTCGGTCAGTTCACGGGTCAGGTTTTCCCCCATGGCTTCAAGCAACATCTGAATAAACTGGCTGCGTGCAGCAGGGACCAGGAGTCCGCGCTCATCCAAAGGTAATTTCAGGAACCAGATATATTGCTGATTACTGCCATCCCAGAACACCAGGGCAAACTGGGCATGCCCTTGTATGGGGAAGGGATAGGGGCTTTGAAGGGCCTCTATCTGATGAAAAGCCATGGGATCTATGTGTTGCACCCGGCGGCCGAGATCATAGACCTGATATTGGGTGTTGGCGGCGCTGAGAAGTTCGCTGAGGGTAGTGATACTGTCCATGCTCGTTTGACTCTTGTACAACAAATGCGGTGCATTATAGGGATAAGCTTGGCCCGATGGTATGATTGGTGCCAATTTATTGTTTTGGATCTGCGAGGTGACAGATGCCTTTTCTGGCGACTGAAAAACTCCTGTTGGCCATAGAGGTCGAGTTGAAAGCCCTGGGAATGTGGAGCGCAACCGAACCTGGCGCGGCAGCCATGGCCAGTCAGGCGCCCTTTGCCTGCGAGAGCATGGCATTTGAAGCCTGGTTGCAGTTTATTTTGCTGCCAAAAATGCGCACGCTGATAGACGCCGAAATGCCGCTGCCATCAGCCATAGCAACTGCACCTATGGCCGAGCATGTCTGGGGCGAAGCGCCCACATACCGTAATTTGATCACTTTGTTGAGAACCTTGGATGAACTCCTTACCAAACAAGCAAGATGAGACCCAGCTTCAAGCCGAGATTTCGGAGCAAGCTTTGACACCTGTGGATGAAGAGTGCCCCGAGATCCGTATCCTCTATGAAGATGAACACTTGGTTGCCATCCATAAACCGGCGGGATTACTGGTGCATAGAACCTATCTGGCACGAAAAGAGCGTTTTTTCGCCATGCAGCTGACCCGTGATCTGGTGGGTTGTCATGTATTTCCGGTGCACAGGTTGGATAGGCCGACCTCGGGTGTCTTGTTGTTCGCCAAGAGCAGTGAAATTGCCGCTATTTTATGTCAGCAGTTTGCCGGGCGCGAGACACGCAAAGAGTATCTGGCCCTGGTGCGCGGCAATATGCACCAAGCCGGTACACTGGACTATCCACTCAAAGAAGAGCTCGATGCAGTGGCCGATAAACATGCCGACCGCAACAAGGAAGCCCAGGACGCCATTACTCATTATGCGCCGCTACTCAATGCCGAGATCCCTTTCCCGTCAGGGCGTTACCCCAGCAGTCGTTTTGCCTTGATACGTCTCTCGCCGCAGACTGGGCGCAAGCATCAGCTCAGAAGGCATATGGCTCATCTGCGTCACCCCATTATAGGTGACACCACCCACGGCGATGGCAAGCAAAACCGTTTCTTTCGCGAACACTTCGGCCTCAACCGTTTATGGTTGTTGGCTCAGAGCTTGAGTTTCACTCACCCAACGACAGGCGAACCCGTCACCATAGTGACAGAGCCGGAGGCCGAATGGCTGCAAGTGTTCGAAGGCCTGGGCTGGGACGAGTCCCAGCTTGAGTCAGACAGCGGTTTGCTGCTGGCTTAGGTTTCGTCTTTATTGGTGCGCTTGTGCATCATGTCAAGTAAGGGACGATAGGCGTCGAGTGGATAGTGGGCATGGTGTTGGTCTTGTTGAGCGGCTCTGAAGTAACACATACGGCGGACATGAGTTGCCCTTTGGTGTTGCTTCTGAAGTTTCTGCCTGCTGCTCTGTCGCATCGCTGCGTTTCCTTATCGCCAGTGGCGTGTCGGCTTGGTGTCTGTTGATGCTTGTGCTTGCAGCACAAGCAGACGATACAGTATGGTGGAGAACAATGAATATTGGCTCCGAGGTGCAGAGTATAACATGAAAAAAGTGAACCTGGTGTTTGGAACTGTCTATGGTAACGCCCAGTTTGTTGCCGAGACACTCCTGAAGCAGCTCCAGACTCATGGTGTGGATGCCAAACTTTGGCAAAGTCATGAGCTTAAAGGATATGTACCGACTGCCGATGAGTATCTGTTGCTGGTCTCTTCCACTACCGGCCAAGGGGATCTTCCGGATGATATTTTGCCCTGGTTTTTGGAACTGAAAGACACGGCCCCTTACTTACCAGACCTTAGATACGGGGTTATTGCCCTGGGAGACTCGAGTTATGAGACTTTCTGCGGCGCAGGTAAACAATTGGATGAACTGTTTGCGGAGCTTGGTGCCAAACGTGTCGGTGAGCGTTTGGAGATTGATGCCTGCGAAACCATGGAACCCGAGGTCGAGGCTCAAACATGGCTCAACAACTGGCTACCCCTGCTGAAAACAGAACCGGGCGCCTGAAAGGCTTTTCACAACATTGGTTTAAGTTTGCCCAGCGCCTGAGTCAGGCGCTGCTTGTCCCCATAGCTATCCTGCCTGCTGCCGGGGTGATGAAAGGCCTGGCCAGTACGCCGACAGGTATTTTGTCTCCTTCGCTCAATGAGTTGTTTGCCACCACAGGCAATCTCATCTTCACTATGATGCCGCTGCTGTTTGCCATCGCCATTGCCATAGGCTTTTGTCGCGATCAGGGGATTGCCGCCTTCAGCGCGGCGTTCGGCTTTGGGGTATTCAGTTCCACCTTATCGCTGCTGGCCTCGCAAAACCCCGTGCACACTTCGGTTTGGCTCGGAGTGGAGACCATAGATACAGGTATTGCCGGTGGTATGTTGCTCGGGGTGATGACCTGCCTGGCGATGGCCATGAGTCGTCACTTGCGTTTGCCGGCTATCTTTTCCTTCTTTGAGGGGCGCCGCAGCGCGCCATTGCTGATGTTGCCGTTGGCTGTGTTGCTGGCCTATTTGCTGGCGCTTATCTGGCCACCTTTGGCTCACTATATTGAGGTGTTCTCCAACTGGGCTGTATATCAAAAGCCGCAGCTGGCCTTTGCCATCTATGGCACAGTGGAACGCCTCTTGTTACCACTTGGGCTGCACCATATCTGGAATGCGCCTTTCTACCTGGAGCTTGGGCAGTATTATCAGGATGGTGAATGGCTCAGAGGCGAAGTGGCACGCTACCTCGCCGGCGATCCCCAGGCCGGCAATCTGGCCGGTGGCTATCTCATCAAGATGTGGGGCCTGCCGGCGGCGGCCCTGGCGATTTGGCGCTGTGCCGACAAGAGTGAACGCAATCGGGTGGCCGGCATCATGCTGTCGGCGGCGGCAACCAGTTGGCTTACCGGGGTGACTGAGCCGATTGAGTTTGCCTTCCTGTTTGTAGCACCTTTGCTGTATCTGGTGCACGCACTGCTGACCGGGCTGGCTTATGCAGTCTGTATCTGGCTCGACATTCACTATGGGCTGGTGTTTTCCAATGGTTTGCTGGATTTTGCCCTTCTGTGGCATCAATCTGCCAACGCCGGTTGGTTTCTGATCCTGGGCCCCTTGACCGCAGTCATCTATTATCTGATTTTCCGCGCTTCCATCATGGCATTCAATCTCAAGACGCCGGGGCGGCTGGAACCGGAAACCGCCTCGGGCGGCAATCTGCTGGCCATGATAGGCGCGCTCGGCGGCGCCGCCAATATCCGCAATCTCAGCGCCTGTATGACCCGCTTGCGCCTGAGTGTCGAACGCCCAGAGCTGGTGGACAAGTCCCGCCTGTTGGGATTGGGAGCCAAGGGCGTGATAGTGGTAGGGCAGGGCGTCCAGGTGGTGTTTGGCACCAAGGCCGAGACCTTGAGAGGGCTTTTGCAAAAGTATTTGGACAGTCGCCAGGCAAGCCGGAGATAACGGGCTGCTTTTGATGAATAAATTTTAAGCGCGCCAGCGGCGAGACTGTGGCATATTCAAACTTTGATGCAGCGACAGGAGCCGATATGCCACGCAAAATACTGATGATTGATTGTGCCGATGAATATGGGCTTATCGCCAGAGTCACCGGGGTATGCTTTCAGCACAGACTGAACATCATCAAGAACAACGAGTTTGTCGATAATCAGCAGGGGCGCTTTTTCATGCGTACCGAACTTGAAGGCGAGTTCGATGAAACTAAGCTGCTAAAGGAGTTGGCCGAGGTCCTGCCCAAGCAAAACCATATGAAACTGGTGGATGCCGGACGCAAGCGCATAGTGGTGCTGGCGACTAAGGAGGCCCATTGCCTCGGGGATCTCTTGATGAAAACCTACTATGGTGCTCTCGATGTGGAGATAGCCGCCATAGTGGCCAACTACGACACGCTGGCACCGCTGGCGGCCAAGTTTGAGGTGCCTTTTCATCACGTCTGTCATCAGAGGTTGGATCGCAGCGCCCACGAGCGCGCCATGTTGGAGATTATCGCCGGCTACCAGCCTGAATACCTGGTACTGGCCAAATATATGCGAGTACTCACCCCTGAGTTTGTCGAGCAGTATCCCAATAAGATAATCAATATTCATCACTCCTTCCTGCCGGCCTTTATCGGCGCCAATCCCTATCGTCAGGCGTGGGAGCGCGGGGTGAAGATTATTGGTGCCACGGCGCACTTTGTGAATAACTGTTTGGATGAGGGACCTATCATCAAGCAGGACGTGATCCCTGTGGATCACAGTTACAGCGCGGCAGATATGGCCAAAGCCGGCCGAGATGTGGAAAAAAGTGTTCTCAGCCGGGCTCTGGCGCTGGTACTCAATGAACAGGTCGTGGTGTACGGCAACAAGACCTTGGTGTTTTAACCCGAGTGTTTTGGGCTCAGTAGGTTCAGCGGAAACTCACGTAGAGTTTTTCCTCCTCTGGGATCATGGCCATATCGGAAATGGTCACTTTGCCGGGCAGGAAGCGGCCAATCTTTTTGGCGGTGCGATCGGCGCCGTGACTCATGGCAAACTGATGCAGTGACTCACCATTGCACACCAGACGGGGGAACACTCGCTGTTCATTGATCCGGTACTCACGCAGGGTATTGGAAAACGCTATCATGCTGTTGCTGGCACTGGACTTACAGACCTGGATCAACGCCTGCTCAATATAAGGATCCATTGCCGCCTGGGCACTGAGAGAGCCGAAGCTCAGGCCGGCGACAGCCAGTAATACGGCGCCGGTGCGGGTACGTTGGCAAAGGTTCATGGCTTGCTCCTTTTGGGGATGCTTCAAGTACCATTTAAGTACAGTCGCAGCCGGGGCATTTGCCAGCAATTGAATAGAGGCTTTCTGTCAGCAGTTGTTGCTGCTTGGGCAAGGCGTGTCCCAAGGTGTGGAAGTTTGTCTCTTGGTAAGTAAATGTGTCTGCCTGCGCCCTTATGGGCAGAGCAGACAGACACATAGATGGGGTTGCTGACCTGCTAAAGCGCTTATTGCTCGAGGTCAGCTCCCGAGGGCAAGGGTCAGTCGACCATCCGCAGCAGTTCGTTGATACCCACTTTACCGCGGGTCTTCTCGTCTACCTTTTTGACTATGATGGCGGCGTAAAGATTGTACTTGCCGCAGCTGGAGGGCAGAGTGCCTGACACCACTACAGAACCTGCTGGAACTCGGCCATAGTGAATTTCACCGGTTTCGCGGTCATAGATGCGGGTGCTCTGGCCGATATAGACCCCCATGGAGATCACTGAGCCTTCCTCGACCACTACCCCTTCAACGATTTCAGAGCGGGCACCGATAAAGCAGTTGTCTTCAATAATGGTCGGGCCGGCCTGCAGCGGCTCGAGTACGCCACCGATACCGACACCGCCGGAGAGATGCACGTTTTTACCAATTTGCGCACAGGAGCCAACCGTGGCCCAGGTGTCGACCATGGTGCCTTCATCTACATAGGCGCCCAGGTTAACGTAAGAGGGCATAAGCACAGTGTTTTTACCGATGAAAGAGCCTTTGCGCACCGCAGCGGGTGGCACAACGCGTATGGCTTCGGTGCGAAAACGCGCTTCATCATAGTCGGCAAACTTCTGTGGTACCTTGTCGAAATACTTGGTTTCGGCCCCGTCGATTACGCCATTGTCGAAGATACGGAAAGACAGCAAAACGGCTTTCTTGAGCCATTGGTGCACATGCCACTGGCCGTCCAGTTTCTCGGCCACTCTGGCCTCGCCTCTGTCCAGCATGTCAATCACTCGTTCCACATCGGCGCGCAGCTCGGCGTCAACTGTGGTTGGGCTTATCTGTGCGCGAGCTTCAAAAGCCGCCTCAATACGTTGGCGTAAAGCCTCCATTGGTTTCTCCCGTTTACTTAGGTTGTTGGGGTCCCGAATTGGGACAGGGCACTGATCAGTGACTCTTTCAGCCTTTGTTGCTGGGCTTCATCCAGTGCCAGTCCCTGATTGGTTTGTAGAATAAAAAAGTCCTCGGCGCGCTCGCCTATCGTAGTGATCTTGGCCGCCAGCAGGGTGACATCACAGCGATAGAAGGTTTCACCTATCTTGGCCAACAGGCCCGGGCTATCCAAGGCTATCAGTTCCATCATACTTGTACCATGGCGGCGGGTCGGCAGGAAACTGACCTGAGTCGGAACTTTAAAAGGTTTCATCTTGCGCGACAACTTGCGAAAGCGCGGGATCTTGGGTTGCTCGCCGCTAAGCGCTTTGCCAAGGGTCTTGCGTATGCTTTGTATCCGCGACAGCTGACTAACCGCCTTGCCGTCCTGTTCGAGGATCACAAAGGTATCCAGGGCGTAGTTGTCCTTGGATGTCATGATGTTGGCATCATGAACATTGATATTCTTGTTGTCCAGCACCGCCATCACAGTGGCAAACAGCTTGGGTTTGTCCTGGCAATAGACAAACAGCTCGGTACCGCCACGGGTGGTGTGTTTGGATACCATCACCAGTGGCTCATCCTGCTTGTGCTTGAGTATCGCCTCGGCGTGCCAGGCGATTTGATTGGGTTGATGACGCAAAAAGTAATCGGCCTTGAATCTCTGCCACAGCTGATCCAACGCCTTTTCCTTGAAGCCGCGCCGCAGCAACTCTTTCTTGGCCTTGGCCTGATGCTCCCGCACCCGGGCGCGAATATCCACCGGCTTTTCTTTGCCGCGGGCGAGTACCCTCTGGGTGGCAAAATAGAGATCCCTGAGCAGGGAGCCCTTCCAGTTGTTCCAGGTTTTTTCATTGGTGGCACAGATATCGGCCACTGTCAGGCAGTAGAGGTAACTCAGGTGCACCGCATCGCGAACCTTGTCGGCGAAATCGGCGACTACTTCGGGATCGGAAATATCCCGGCGCTGGGCAACAATCGACATCAACAGATGATTTTCCACCAACCAGCTGACCAAGCGGCCGTCGTGGTCGTTGAGGCCATGGAGTTTACAAAACTCCTGCGCATCCACGGCGCCGAGCTTACTGTGATCGCCGCCGCGACCCTTGGCGATGTCATGGAAAATGGCCGCCAAGACTAGAAGCCCTTTTTTCGGCAACTGATTGATCAGTACAGAGCCGAGTGGGAACTCCTCTTTCTGCTCTGCCTGGGCAAATTTGTCGATATTGAGCAGCAGCCTGTGGGTGTGTTCATCTACAGTGTAAGCATGGAAGAGGTCAAACTGCATCTGGCCCTCAATGGCGCGCCAGGCAGGCAAATAAGCCGACATCACCCCATGTTTGTGCATTAGCGACAGAGCCGCAATGCCACGAGGATGGCGGAGGATTTCCATAAATACTCTGCGGCAGCCTTCCCAGGCCATCAGAGGTTGCGGCTGGGCGCGTCTGGCCCTTCTAAGTGCCCTCAGAGTCGGGGCATAAATCCCCTGAATATTGGAATTGCGGGCCACATGCAAAAACAGTCTGACGATTTCTTCCGGATCGTCAAACAGTGCCAAGTCCAGCGCCTCGATAAAGCGGCCGCGGCGCTGATAGTGTTCATCTATAGGCTGGATTTCCAGCGCCTGGGTGTGCCCCAGGGTGGCACGCTTGAACAGTTGCAGCAGCATCTCGTTGAGCTCCATCACCCGCCGTACTGTGCGGTAATAGCGCTTCATCATCTGCTCGACCGCCAGTTGGGTGGCATCTTCGTAGCCCATCAAGCCGGCGACCTGACGCTGCAAGTCAAACAGCAAACGGTTTTCGTCACGGCCCGAAGCCAGGTGCAGGGCAAATCTCAGCTCCCAGAGGAAGTGCTGACACTCCAGCAGCTCTTCGAGTTCGGCCTGCTCCAGAAAACCGTGCCCGACCAACTCTTCGAGTTTGGCGGCATCGAAGTGGCGCATGGCGACCCAGGCTATGGTTTGAATATCCCTGAGGCCGCCGGGGCAGGTCTTGATATTGGGTTCAAGATCGAAGGCATTGGCCCTGGCGTGGCGGGCGCGCTGTTCATCGCGCTTGGCGCTGAAAAACTCGTTCGATGGCCAGAATTGGTGCTCGCGAATCGCGTCGTAGAGAGTATCAAACAGGATTTCCGGGCCGGTAAGCAGCCTGGCTTCGAGCAGGTTAGTGGCTATGGTGATGTCCTGGCGACCCTGCTGCAGGGTTTCGCCCAGGGTTCTGACACTGTGGCCGATTTCAAGACCTGCGTCCCAGAGAAAGGCGATATAGGCGCTGAGCCTGCTCTCGGCTGCCGGGTCCAGGTTGTCATCCACCAGAAACAGCAGATCTATGTCTGAATAGGGGTGCAGCTCGCCGCGGCCATAGCCGCCAACGGCGATAAGGGCGATGGGATAATCATTCAGCCCCTGGGCTTGCCATTGTTCAATCAGCTGCTTATCGACAAAGCGACAGCGGCTGGTAACCAGTTCGACTATCTTTTCTCGCGAGGTAAACCTGTCAAACAGGGCCTGATTCTGCTCACAAAGTGCCGTTTTGGCTGCCAGCGCTGTGCTCATTCTATTCCTTGGGTGACGCCTTATTTGGCGTGATTGATGATCCTCGGGAAATCTTCCTCGGCGCGCAGCGTCAGAACTTCTACGCCGGTCTGGGTGATCAACAGAGTATGTTCCCACTGAGCTGAATTTTTACCATCTGAGGTGGTGACAGTCCAGCCGTCATCCTTGTTCAGTACAGAAGTGTGGCGACCGGCGTTGATCATCGGCTCAATGGTAAAGCACATTCCTGGACGCAGTATGGTCTTGTCGTTGTTTTTGTAGTGCACTACCTGTGGTTCTTCGTGGAAACCGGCGCCGATACCGTGACCGCAGTAATCCTGCACTATCGAATATTTGTCCAGGCCTGACTTGCTGGCCTTGATAAACTTCTCGACCGTGGTGCCAATTTCACCCAACTGCATGCCGGGGCGAACTTTACGAATGGCGGCGTAGAGGCTTTCCTGAGCGATACGGCACAGGCGGCGATCTTTTGGGCTGACATCGCCAATCAGGAACATTTTGGAAGTGTCGCCGTGATAGCCATCCTTGATGACAGTGATGTCGATATTGAGAATATCGCCGTCCTTGAGCACGCGATCGCTGGGAATACCGTGGCAGATCACCTCATTGATAGAGGTACAGATGGACTTGGGAAAACCATGGTAGTTGAGCGGCGCAGAGATGGCGCCTTGTTCTTCCGTGTACTTGGCGCAGATATCGTTGAGCTCGTTGGTGCTGACCCCTGCCTTGACGTGCGGGGCTATCATTTCCAGTACACTGGCGGCCAACTTACCGGCGGCACGCATTTTCTCAATTTCGTCTGCTGTCTTGATGACTATACTCATGGGGGTTTTCTCTTAATAACCTGTGTCTTGGCCAAGGCCAATCCAACTTGTTTGTGAAACGGTAAAATAACGCTCCTGGCGCGGCTTTGAACTGAGTTTAAGGCCGACATATGAGCGGTAAAAAATTTGTGTTTGCCGGCGATTTATGGTATAAAGCGCGCCGTTATGTTTGACTCTAAGTGACTTTGAGCTGACGACTCTACGAGTTCGAATTGACTTCAAGTCGGGCTGCCTTCGGTGGGGGATCCCATTTCGTTGGCAGGTCAGAGTAAAGATGGCGGCCATTATACATGGCATTTAACTCAAATACTAAATCACACACGTATCGACACATTCTTCGGGGTGCCCGCGGCTTGGCCAAAGGGTCGAAGACATGGGATGCGTGGAGGTCTAACCCCTTAAATTAAGGTATAGAAAATGACTACAGTTTCAATGCGCGATATGCTCCAGGCCGGTGTACACTTCGGTCACCAAACCCGTTACTGGAACCCTAAGATGAAGCCTTTCATCTTCGGCGCCCGCAACGGTGTACACATCATCAACCTCGAGCACACTGTGCCAATGTTCAATGAAGCTCTGGCTTTCATCAGCAACATTGCTTCCAAGAAAGGTAAAATCCTGTTCGTAGGCACCAAGCGCGCTGCCAGTGAAGCCATCAAAGAAGCTGCCGTATCTTGCGAGCAGTTCTACGTGGACAAGCGCTGGCTCGGCGGTATGCTGACCAACTGGAAAACCGTTCGTCAGTCAATCAAGCGCCTGAAAGATCTGGAAACCCAGTCTGTTGACGGTACTTTCGACAAGCTGACCAAGAAAGAAGCGCTGATGCGTACCCGTGAGCTGGAAAAGCTTGAGAAGTCTCTGGGTGGTATCAAGAACATGGGCGGTCTGCCAGACGCCATTTTCGTTATCGGTGCTGACCATGAACACATCGCTATCAAAGAAGCCAACAACCTGGGTATCCCAGTTGTTGCCGTAGTAGATACCAACTCTGCTCCAGATGGCGTTGACTACATCATTCCTGGTAACGACGACGCTATGCGTGCAATCCGTTTGTATGCTGAGTCTGTAGCTGCTGCTGCCAAAGCTGGCCGTGGTCAGGACCTGGCTGTTCAAGCTGAAGAAGACGGTTTCATCGAAGCTGAATAATAAGGTGCGATGCTAGTACATCACCCTTATTAACCAAGAGATATGATTGGTTAACAGGGGCCATATGGCCCCTGTTTTATACCTGATTATCAACAGGTTAAATTTGTCGAATTATCAATTGAGGATTTAACAATGGCAATTACTGCTGCCCTGGTTAAAGAACTGCGCGACCGTACTGGCGCAGGCATGATGGATTGTAAAAAAGCCCTGACCGAAACTAACGGTGATATCGAAGCTGCAATCGATAACATGCGTAAGAGCGGCGCGGCCAAAGCGGCCAAGAAAGCCGGTAACATCGCTGCCGAAGGTACTATCCTGATCAAAAACGGTGCTGGTTACACTGCTCTGGTTGAAGTTAACTGCCAGACTGACTTCGTAGCAAAAGACTCCAACTTCCTGGCTTTCGCCAACGAAGTTCTGGAAGCTGCCGCTGCTGCCAAAGTGACTGTTGAAGATCTGAAAGCTCAGTTCGAAGAAGCGCGTGTTGCCCTGGTTGCCAAAATCGGTGAAAACATCAATGTTCGTCGCGTTGAGTACATCGACGGTGACAAGATGGCTTTCTACCGTCACGGCGATCGCATCGGTGTAGTTGTTACCGGTGAAGCCGATGAAGAAACGCTGAAGCACATTGCAATGCACGTTGCTGCCTCCAAGCCTGAGTACGTTAACCCAGAAGACGTTCCAGCCGAAGTGGTTGAGAAAGAGCGTTCCGTTCAAGTTGAAATCGCTATGAACGAAGGCAAGCCTCAGGAAATCGCTGAGAAGATGGTTGCCGGCCGCATGAAGAAGTTCACCGGTGAGGTTTCTCTGACTGGTCAGCCATTCATCATGGAGCCAAAGAAAACTGTTGGTGAAGTTCTGAAAGAGAAAGGCGCCACTGTGACTAACTTCATCCGCCTGGAAGTGGGTGAAGGTATCGAGAAGAAAGAAGAAGATTTCGCTTCTGAAGTAGCTGCCCAAATCGCTGCTTCCAAGAAGGCTTAATCGCCAATTCTTAACCCTCCCAAGACCGCAGCAGCCGCTGCGGTCTTGTTATGACCAGGACAGAAAAAGATGAGCACCAACCCAAAACCTGCATTTCGACGTATTCTGCTGAAACTGAGTGGCGAAGCCCTGATGGGCGAAGAAGGCTTCGGTATCGATCCCAAGGTACTGGATCGTATGGCCCAGGAGATTAAAGAGCTGGTTGAGCTCGGCATTCAGGTTGGCGTGGTCATCGGTGGCGGAAACCTGTTCCGTGGTGAAGGACTGGCCAAGGCTGGTATGAACCGCGTGGTGGGCGATCACATGGGTATGCTGGCGACAGTGATGAATGGTCTGGCGATGCGTGATGCGCTGCACCGTGCCTATGTTAATGCCCGTCTGATGTCTGCTATTCCGCTCAATGGTGTGTGCGATAGATACAACTGGGCCGAGGCTATCAGCCTGCTCAAGTCCGGACGTGTGGTGATTTTTGCTGCCGGTACCGGTAACCCATTCTGTACTACAGACTCTGCTGCTTGCCTGAGAGGGATTGAAATTGAAGCAGAAGTCGTGCTAAAAGGCACTAAAGTTGACGGCGTATATTCGGATGATCCGATGAAGAACCCCGAAGCCGTCAAATACGATGAACTGAGTTACACTGAAGTTCTGGATAAAGAATTGAAAGTCATGGATCTGGCCGCCTTCACCATGGCCCGTGACCACGACATGCCTATATTGGTCTTCAATATGAATAAGCCAGGCGCACTGCGCCGGGTGATCATGGGTGAAGAAGCCGAAGGCACGCTGATCAAAACGAAATAACCGACTGATTGCAAAAAGGACATTTAACGTGATTGATGCGATTAAAGAAGATGCACAGGTTCGTATGGACAAGTGTGTAGATGCCACCAAGGCGCAAATGGCCAAAGTGCGTACCGGCCGTGCTCACCCTGCATTGCTGGACTCTATCCAGGTGTCTTACTACGGCACCATGACCCCGCTCAAGCAGGTGGGTAATATCTCTGTTGAAGACAGCCGCACTCTGGCGGTTAACGTATTCGACCGTAGCATGATCCAGGCCGTAGAGAAGGCGATCATGAGCTCAGATTTGGGCCTGAACCCTATGTCTGCCGGTGCCACTATCCGTATCCCTCTGCCGGCTCTGACCGAAGAGCGTCGTCGTGATCTGGTTAAAGTGGTTCGCGCCGAAGCCGAAAACGGCCGCGTGGCTGTGCGTAACGTTCGTCGTGATGCCAACTCTGCGGTGAAGAACCTGGAGAAGGAAAAAGAGTGTACCGAGGACGATGTACGCCGTAGCGAAGAGGAAGTGCAGAAGATAACTGACGCACATATCAAGAAGATAGACGAGCTGTTGGCCGCAAAAGAAGCGGAATTGATGGAAGTCTGATATTGACTCGCTAAACTAGAGTTGATGCGCCGTGTAGGGGTATACTACGCGGCGTTTGTCTATTTATAAGGGTTGTTTATTCAGATGTCATCCAATATGGAAGCCGATCCTACGACTCCAACCAGCACCGGCGACTGCCTGACCTCTGAGTGCTTACCGGAGCAGCTTTCAGAGCTGGTAAAGCAGTCTATCCCGCAGCATGTGGCTATCATTATGGATGGTAACGGCCGTTGGGCTCAGGCCCAGGGTAAACCCAGAGTCATAGGCCATAAGGCCGGTGTCAAGGCTGTGCGCCGCGCCGTGAGTACCGCCAGGCAACTCGGGGTACGTTCACTGACCCTGTTTGCGTTTTCCAGTGAAAACTGGCGTCGTCCGGATCAGGAAGTCAGCCTGTTGATGGAACTGTTTTTTACCGTGCTGCGCCGGGAAATCAAACTGCTGCACCAAAACGGTGTCCGGCTGAACATCATAGGTGATACCAGCCGCTTCTCCGAGAGACTGCAAAAGCAGATCCGCGCAGCCGAAGAGAAAACCGCCGCCAACTCAGAGCTTATCCTCAATGTTGCCGCCAACTACGGTGGCCGCTGGGACATAATGCAAGCTGCTCGCAAACTGGCCGAAAAAGTAGAATCCGGTGAAATGACCAGCAGTCAGTTCAGCGAAGAGGCCTTGGCAGAACATTTGTGCATGCAAAATCAACATGAAGTTGATTTAATGATCCGTACGGGTGGGGATTACCGCATCAGTAATTTTATTCTCTGGCAGGCGGCTTATGCCGAGTTGGTCTTTACCGACACCCTTTGGCCGGATTTTGATGAGCAGGCGTTTCGCCAGGCAGTGGCGACTTTTGCCAGCCGCCAGCGTCGTTTTGGTCTGACCGGAAGTCAGATAGAAGAAATACGCAGCGTATAACATCTTACGAGGGACATTTTTTTGCTAAAACAACGAATAATAACAGCAATTTGGTTAATCCCACTGGTTATGGGGGCTATCTTTTTGCTCCCGGCAAGTTATTTTTCATGGGCCTTGGTGGCGGTATTTCTGATTGCGGCAAAAGAATGGGGCCGCATTATCGACAGCCGCTGTGAGGTTACTCAATGGAGTTTTACCGCTACCCTGGCGATAGTGCTGGTGGCGATTAATCTTCTGGTTCCGGCCGATGCCGTCTGGTCCAGGGGCCAGTTACACCCCATTATGCTGGCCATCATTCTTATCGGTGCCTGTTGGTGGTTGTTCTCTCTGGTGCTGGTGATCTCCTATCCCCGCAGCGCCAAACTTTGGCAGGGCAGCCCCATGCTCAAGTCCATGTTCGGCCAGTTGACCTTGCTACCTTGTTTCGCTTCCCTGATAGCCCTCAAAGCGCTCAGCAGTCCTGCTGACCCTTATTTTGGCGGTATCCTGGTGTTTTTGGTGATGCTGACGGTATGGGCCGCTGATTCAGGGGCCTACTTTGCCGGTAAGGCGCTGGGACGGATTAAACTCATGCCCAATGTCAGCCCGGCCAAGACCCTGGAAGGTTTGCTGGGTGGCCTGCTGACCACCATGGTGGTAGTGGCCGGTGTTTGCTATTTCTCTCCCGAACAGGAGCTTGGACTGCTGGTTGCCGTGACCCTGTTTACCGCACTAGCCTCGGCGCTTGGCGATCTGTCCGAGAGCATGTTCAAGCGCGCCGCTAAAATTAAAGACTCGGGCACCATATTGCCCGGCCACGGTGGTGTGCTGGATCGCATCGACAGCCTGACCGCAGCCTTGCCCGTCTTTACCCTTATCTATATTGCATTCTGGATGTAGTGCTATGCAAAACATGGTGATTTTAGGAGCGACTGGCTCAATTGGTGCCAGTACCCTCAGTGTGATCCAACATAATCCGGCGGCATATCATGTTTATGCGCTGGTGGCCAATACCAATGTGGACAAGATGGCCGAGTTGTGTGCGATCCACCGACCTGAAATTGCCCATATGGTTTGCCCTCAAGCGGCCAAGGCATTGGCCGAGCGTTTGGGTGCCGGCTCGGATACCCGGGTCAGTACCGGCGAGTCCGAACTACTTGAGCTGGTGACTCACAGCCGGGTCGATACCGTGATGGCGGCCATAGTTGGCGCCGCCGGTATGATACCAACACTGGCATCAGTCAAGGCAGGTAAGCGAGTGTTGCTGGCCAACAAAGAGGCGCTGGTAATGTCCGGGCGCTTATTTATGGAAGCCACCCGCCAATCGGGCGCGACTCTGCTGCCGGTAGACAGCGAGCACAACGCTATTTTCCAATGCCTGCCGGAAGCCGTGCAGCAACAGCTGGGTTATTGCAACCTTCAAGGTGCAGGGATTTCATCGATTCTGCTCACCGGCTCAGGCGGGCCATTTTTGAGCGCCGATCTTGCCAGTCTGGCGAGTGTGACGCCGGCCCAGGCTATCAAGCATCCCAACTGGTCCATGGGGCCTAAAATTTCTGTCGATTCGGCGACCATGATGAATAAAGGGCTTGAGTATGTAGAGGCGCGCTGGCTCTTCAACGCCAGTGCCGAGCAGCTCAAGGTGGTTATCCACCCCCAGAGTGTGATTCACTCCATGGTGCAGTATCAGGATGGCAGCGTGCTGGCGCAGCTGGGTAATCCGGATATGCGCACCCCGATAGCCCATTGTATGGCCTATCCAGAGAGAATTGTCTCCGGGGTTGAACCTTTGGACTTTTTCAAAGTCGGACAATTGAGCTTCTGTGAGCCGGATTTTGCCCGCTATCCCTGTCTGGAGCTGGCAATGAGTGCCTGCGCTTCGGGCCAGGAAGCCACTACAGTGCTTAATGCAGCCAATGAAATGGCCGTCGCCAGCTTCCTTAAAGGGGAAATCGGCTTTACCGATATCGCCCGGGTCAATGAAGCTTGTTTGGCGCGTGTGCCGCAATCGCCTTTAAATTCCATAGCGGATATTCTGGCATTGGACGGCCAAAGCCGTCAGTATGCCGAGGAAGCTATCGCCGGATGCAAGTGAGGAAAATAAGGTCTGATGTTTGATTTTTTATGGAACCTGGGCGCTTTTATCGTCGCCTTGGGGATACTGATCACCGCCCATGAATATGGCCACTTTTGGGTAGCCAGGCGCTGTGGTGTCAAGGTAGAGCGTTTCTCCATCGGCTTTGGTAAGGCGATTTGGCGTCGCCTCGGTAAAGATGGCACCGAATATGTGATAGCCATGATCCCGCTTGGGGGCTATGTCAAAATGCTCGACGAACGGGTCGAGGATGTGCCCGAGGAGCTTAAAGATCAGGCCTTTAATCGCAAGAGTGTCTGGGCGCGTATCGCGATAGTCGCTGCCGGGCCGATAGCCAACTTTATCTTTGCCATTTTCGCGCTCTATATTATGTATCTCATCGGTGTGCCTTCACTCAAGCCGGTGATCAGCGATGTCAGACCCGGCTCGCCTGCGGCCGTGATGCAGATAGATGGCCCACAGCAGATAGTGGCGGTTTCCGGGCAAAAGGTACGCAACTGGGAAGAGGTGAATCTGGCGCTGGTCGGTCATATCGGCGATGACAGCATGAGCTTGACCCTGAGGCCTCTCAGCCAGGTATCTCAGCCAGATGATGGGCTTGAGCCTTCCGGACGCACCTATCAGTTGGATATTCGCAACTGGCGTTTCGATCCGGAAAAAGAATCCCCCTTCAGCACCCTGGGGCTGGATATCTTCCGTCCGGATGTGATCCCTGAAGTGGAGACGGTTACCGAGGGCGGAGCGGCTGCCAAGGCCGGGGTCAAGGCCGGGGATATTCTGGTGGCCGTCAATGGTGAGGCATACAGCGACTGGCAAACCTTTGTCGGACAAATTAAAGTATCTGCCGGAAAGCCGCTGCAATTGACGGTTAAACGCGGCGGTGAGCAACAGACCTTCACTCTGATCCCGGACAGCCGCAAGGGTGCCAATGGGGAAATGGAAGGTGTCATCGGCCTGGTGCCCAAAGCCCCCAAGTGGCCGGACAACATGCTGCTGGATCTGCAGTATGGCCCGCTTGAGTCTATCTCGGTGGCGGCAGATAAAACATGGCAACTTGTGGTAGTCAGCTTTAAGATGATCGCCAAGTTGTTTACCGGTGATGTTTCGGTTAAAAATTTAAGCGGCCCCATCTCCATCGCGCAGGGGGCCGGTAACAGCGCCAACATAGGGTTGGTCTATTTTCTCGGGTTCCTCGCCCTGATAAGCGTAAACCTCGGCATTATTAACCTTTTGCCGTTGCCAGTGCTGGACGGGGGACACTTGATGTATTACTTGGTGGAAGTAATAACAGGTAAGCCTGTATCCGAACGGGTACAGGAAATTGGATTCAGATTTGGGGCGGCGTTGCTGCTGATGTTGATGAGCATTGCCCTTTTCAATGATTTTGCCCGACTCTGAGCAAGGACAGACAAATAATTAGAAGTGCGCTATGCGATTGAATAAACTTTTTGCCTCGATGTTATTAGTCGGCGCGTCGTTTTCAGGGAATGGTTGGGCAGAGTCTTTCCAGCCTTTTGAAGTGACCGACATCCAAGTTGAAGGTTTGCAACGAGTGGCACTCGGTGCGGCCTTGCTGAGTTTGCCTGTCAAAGTGGGCGACACAGTCGATCAACTCAAGTTGCAACAGGCGATAAAGAGCCTGTATGCCTCCAGTAACTTTGAAAATGTTCAGGTGTCCCGCGATGGTGGGGTGCTGATAGTGTCGGTACGTGAAAGACCGACCATCAGCGCTGTTACCTTCGAAGGTAACAAGGACATCAAAGATGAACAGCTGCAGGAAAGCCTGGACGGCAGTGGTGTGAAAGTGGGCGAAGCCCTCGACCGCACCATGCTCTCGGGTATCGAGAAGGGCCTGCAGGACTTCTACTACGGCGTGGGCAAATACGGCGCCAAGGTCGAGGCTCAGGTGATTAACCTGCCTCGTAACCGGGTAGAACTCAAGTTCAAGTTTACCGAAGGTCTGGCGGCCGAAATCCGTCAGATCAACATAGTGGGTAACGAGCGTTTCAGTGATGCCGACCTTATCGGTATGCTGGAGCTCAAAGACTATGTGGCCTGGTGGGATCTGTTCGGCGAGCGCCGTTATCAGAAGCAAAAGCTGCAGGCCGACCTCGAAACCATCAAGACCCACTACCACAACAATGGTTATATCCGTTTCAAGGTGACCTCGACTCAGGTGGCGATGACGCCGGACCGTAAGGGTCTCTACATCACCATCAATGTCGATGAAGGCGACCAGTACAAGGTTAAGGAAGTCAACCTGACCGGTGAACTCATGGGCCGTGAAGAGCTGCTCAAGGGTATCTTGCCTATCAAGGCCGGTGAGCAATACAACGGCGCCGATGTTACCTTTACCGAAGAGATGTACAGCAAGTATCTGGGCCGTTTCGGTTATGCCTATCCAGAGGTGAAGACTTTCCCTGAGATCGATGATGAAACCAAGGAAGTCACCCTGAATGTTAACGTCAAGCCCGGCAAGCGTGTTTATGTACGCTCCATCAACTTCACCGGTAATACAGTGACCAAAGATGAAGTGATGCGCCGTGAGCTGAGACAGATGGAAGGGGCCTGGTTAAACTCGGCCTTGGTCGAGCAATCCAAGGCGCGCCTCAACCGTTTGGGCTACTTTGAAACTGTCGACACCGAAACCGTGCAGGTGCCGGGCACAGACGACCTGGTGGATGTGGCCTTCAAGGTGAAAGAGCAGCCATCAGGCTCCTTTAACGCTGGTGTAGGTTATGGTACCGAGTCAGGACTGAGTCTGCAGTTCGGGGTTCAGCAGTCCAACTTCCTCGGTACGGGTAACCAGGCCGGGATTAACCTGAACACCAACAAGTACTCCAAGAACGTCAACCTGTCTTATACCGATCCTTATTTCACCAAGGATGGGGTCAGCCTGGGTGGCAGCATCTACTGGAACGAGTTCGACGCCAACGAGGCCAACCTCGAGCGTTATAAGAACAGCTCCTATGGGATTGCACTCAACAGCGGTTTCCCCATTAACGAGTACAACAGGATCAATGGCGGCATAGGCTATCGTCATAACACCATTTCTGAGATTTCCAGTTATGAGCAGGCGATCCGTTTCTATAACATTTACCGTGACAGTGATGACCCCAACTCTGACTTGAGCTTCGACAACTTTGAGCTCAGCCTCGGCTGGTATCGCAGTACCCTTAACCGCGGAACCTTCCCAACCGATGGTTCATCCCAGCGTTTGAGTGGTAAGATCACGGTTCCAGGTTCTGATCTGCAGTACTTCAAGACCGACTTTGACACCAGCTTCTACTGGCCGCTGACCCGCAGCCACAAGTTTGTGCTCTTGACCCGTGCCCGCTTGGGGTATGGCAACGGTTACGGTGGTTTCAATGAAAACGACCAAATCCTGCCATTCTGGGAAAACTACTACTCAGGTGGTTCCAGTTCACTGCGTGGCTTCAAGTCCAACTCTGTGGGCCCAAGGGCTTTCTATCTGTATCGCGGCAGCGAGCCTTGTTCACCCAATCCGGATGGTGAAGGCTGTAGCCTGCCGGGCGATCCAAACCAAGTTTACATCAGCTCAGGCCGCTCTATCGGTGGTAACGCCATCGCCACGGCCAGTATGGAGCTGATTGTGCCGACTCCTTTCCTGGATGAGGCCTATAGCAACTCAGTACGTACCAGCTTCTTTATCGATGCGGGTAACGTCTGGGATACGGAGTTTGATTATGACTCCTATCGTTTCTTGCCGGCAGATGAGTTTTCCAAGTTGGCCGATTACAGTGATCCGAGCCGTATCCGTGCTTCCTGGGGTCTTAGCCTGCAATGGCTGTCACCCATGGGCCCCATGGTGTTCAGCCTGGCCTGGCCTGTTAAGGAATACGACGATGACGAGACCGAGATCTTCTCGTTCAATATTGGCAAAACTTTCTAAATTACATAAACTCGGCAAGCATTGCTGAAGAAAAACAAGGAGTCTGACTTTGAAAAAAATGGTAAACGGCGCACTGATGACGCTGATGTTGATGGGTGCTCCCCTGGCCGCACAAGCGGAGAAACTGGCGGTTGTCGATATGGGCGCTGTGTTTGAACAACTGCCACAACGCGAGCAGATCAGCAACGCACTCAAGACTGAATTCGGCGATCGTATGGCTGAAGTACAGAAGCTGCAGGAAGACCTCCGTGGTTTGCTGGAAAAGCAGCAGCGTGATGCCGCGCTGATGAGCGAAGCGCAAAAGACCGAACTGGTTCGTAAAATGGAATCCCTGAAGGCTGACTATCAGCTCAAAGGTAAGGCGCTGGATGAAGATCTGCGTCGTCGTCAGGGTGAAGAGCAAAACAAACTGCTGGTAAAAGTGCAGAAGGCTATCAACACCATAGCTGAAAAAGAGAAGTACGACATGGTACTGCAACGCGGCGCCGTGGTTTATGTTAAGCCTGCTGCCGACATCAGCTCCAAAGTGGTTGAAGCCTTGAGCAAAGGCAAGTAAATCGATGAAGTCTTTTTCGTTGAAAGAGCTTGGCCAGCTGTTAGGGGCCGAAGTTCGTGGGGATGACAGTGTGACTGTCTCCTCTGTGGCGACACTTGAAAAGGCGCGGCCGGATCAGATCACCTTTCTGGCCAACACCAAATACCGTAGCCAGCTGGAGCAGACTCAGGCTGGTGCGGTATTGATCTCGCCTAAAGAGTTGGACGGTTTTGCCGGTAACGCCTTGGTGCTCAATGATCCTTATGTCGGCTTTGCCAGAGTTGCGCAATTGCTGGACAGCACGCCGGTTGCAGCAGAGGATATCCATCCCTCGGCGCAAATTCATCCCAGTGCCAAACTGGGTGAGGGCGTTGCAGTTGGCGCTAATGCGGTCATCGGGGCCAACAGTATTTTGGGCGAAAATGTCCAGATAGGTGCCGGTACAGTGGTTGGTCAGGATGTCATTATAGGCTCAGGCAGCCGCCTGTGGGCCAATGTCACCGTCTATCACGATGTACATTTGGGGCAAAACTGTATCGTTCACTCTGGGGCCGTTATCGGCTCCGATGGTTTCGGTTATGCCAACGAACGCGGTCAGTGGATCAAAATCCCTCAGACCGGCGGTGTGCGCATAGGTGACAGAGTGGAGATTGGCGCCGGTACTACTATAGATCGCGGCGCGATCGATCATACTGAAATCCATGATGGCGTGATAATCGACAACCAGGTGCAGGTAGCTCACAACGATGTCATAGGTGCCAACACTGCGATTGCCGGCTGCACAGTACTGGCAGGCAGCGTGACTATAGGTAAACATTGTATTATTGGTGGCAACTGCGCGATTTCCGGTCATCTGAGCATTACGGATGGGGTGCACGTCACTGGCAGCACCAACATTACTAACGATGTTCGTGAACCTGGGGTATACTCCTCGGCCACTGTGGCCATGCCCAACAGGCTGTGGCGTAAAAATACGGTTCGCTTCCGTCAGTTGGACGAGCTGTTCCAGCGGGTCAAAACCCTGGAAAAAACCGTTAAACCCCAAGATTAATACCGCTGTGCGTTAAGCGGCATGAGGAAACGAGTTCGTGTCTAATCAATTAAATACAATGGATATCAAAGAGATTTTGGCTTACCTGCCACATAGATATCCATTTTTGTTGATCGATAGAGTACTGGATTTTACTCCGGGTGAAACTTTGCATGCGATCAAGAACGTCACCATCAATGAGCCTTTCTTCCAGGGGCATTTCCCTGTTCAGCCGGTTATGCCTGGTGTGCTCATTCTGGAAGCCATGGCGCAGGCCACCGGCTTGTTGGCGTTCAAGACCATGAGCGACAAGCCGTCTCCGGACGTGCTGTATTATTTTGCCGGTATCGACAATGCTCGTTTCAAGCGGGTTGTTGAGCCAGGTGATCAGCTGCACTTTGAAGTGAAGATGATCAAGGAACGCCGCGGGATTGGCGTTTTCTACGGCGAGGCCAAAGTGGATGGTGAGCTGGTGTGTTCAGCCGAAATCATGTGTGCCCGCAGAGAGATTAGCAAGTGATAGATAAATTAGCTTTCGTTCACCCCGAAGCCAAGATAGGTAAAAATGTCACTATCGGCCCCTGGAGCTACATAGGGGCGGATGTGGAGATCGGCGATGACTGCTGGATCAGTTCCCACGTGGTTATCAAGGGACCCAGCATCATTGGCAAGGGCAACCGGATTTTCCAGTTTGCCTCCGTTGGTGAAGATTGCCAGGACAAGAAATATGCCGGTGAACCTACCCGGCTTATCATGGGTGATAACAATATCATCCGTGAATCTGTCACCATTCACCGCGGTACGGTGCAGGACAACAGCGAGACCCGTATCGGCTCTAATAACCTGTTTATGGCCTATGTACATATCGCCCACGACTGCGTGGTGGGCGACAATGTGATCATGGCCAACAACGCCTCTATTGCCGGTCATTGCCATGTGGGTGACTGGGCGATTCTCGGCGGTATGACAGGGGTGCACCAGTTTGTGCACATAGGTGCCCATGCCTTTACCGCAGGTTGCTCTTTGGTGCTGCAGGACGTGCCTCCTTTCGTGATGGCCTCTGGCCAGGCGGCCATTCCCCGTGGTCTGAATATGGAAGGCATGAAGCGCCGCGGTTTTGCCAAAGAGACCCAGCAAGCGCTGCGCCGGGCCTACAAGACCCTGTACCGCAGCAGCCTGACTCTGGAAGAGGCCGTTGCCGCCATGGCTGAAGACGCCGCAAAAGAGCCGCAGGTACAAGCATTTGTTGATTTTGTGACCTCCTCGAATCGAGGAATTATTCGCTGACACAGTGAGAACGAATGACACAAAATAGAAAGTTAGTCTTTGCAATGGTCGCCGGAGAAATCTCCGGCGATATTTTAGGTGCCGGCCTGATGAAAGCATTGCAACAGCGCTATCCGGACGCCTGTTTTATCGGTATCGGTGGCCCCCGCATGGAAGCTCTCGGATTCGAGTCGCTGTTTGCCATGGAGGAGTTGGCCGTGATGGGAATTGCCGAGGTGCTCTCCCGCCTGCCCAGATTGCTGAAGATACGCTCGAGTCTGGTCAAACAGATAACCGCGCTGCAGCCGGATTGCTTTATCGGTATAGATGCCCCGGACTTCAATATCGGCCTGGAGCTCAAGCTCAAGGCGCACGGGATCAAGACGGTGCATTATGTCAGCCCGTCGGTCTGGGCCTGGCGCCCTAAGCGGATCTTCAAAATCGCCCGCGCTACCAACATGGTGCTGTCACTGCTGCCGTTTGAAAAAGCCTTCTACGACAAGCATCAGGTGCCTTGCACCTTTGTCGGCCACACTCTGGCCGATGAGATCCCGATGGAGAATGACAAGCGTCTTGCCAGAGAAGCACTCGGCTTGAAAGTCGAAGCCGAATATCTGGCTATCCTGCCGGGTTCCCGTGGTGGTGAGCTGAAGATGTTGGCCCAACCCTTTGTGGAGGCGGCCAGGCTGCTGAAACAGCGCTATCCGGATCTCAAGTTTATTACCCCCTTGGTGAATGAAAAACGCCGCGAGCAGTTTCTTGCCGCACTGGAAACCTATGCGCCGGATCTGGAAATTCATATGACGGAAGGGCGCTCTCGGGAAGTGATGGCCGCCAGCGATACCATCTTGTTGGCATCGGGCACCGCCACGCTGGAAGCCATGTTGGTCAAGCGCCCCATGGTGGTTGGCTATCGGGTCAGCCCTATCACTTACCGTATTGCCAAGCGGATGATGCAGATAAACCACTTCTCTTTGCCCAATTTGTTGGCCGGAAGGGAGTTGGTGCCGGAGCTTATCCAAGACGATTGCACTGCCGAGCGGATAGCCGAAGAGGTGGGTAAATTGCTGGATAAAGATAACCGGCCGCTGCTGGCCGAGTTTACTAAGCTGCACAGCCTGCTGGCCTGCAACGCCAGTGAAAAGGCGGCCCAGGCGGTTGTGGCCTTGCTCGATAAAAAAGCCGAGGAAAAATGACAGTCTATAAGCAACTCTCGGAAGCCGAAGCGCAGCTTTTGTGCCAGGGGCTGGTCGCCGGGGTAGATGAAGTGGGGCGCGGCCCTTTGGTCGGCGATGTGGTCACCGCGGCGGTGATCCTGGATCCTGCCAATCCAATTAGCGGCCTTAATGATTCCAAGAAGCTCAGTGAAAAGAAACGTGATGCCCTCTATGAAGAGATCCTGGCCAAGGCGCTGGCGGTCTCAGTCGGTCGAGCCAGCCCGGCGGAAATCGATGAGCTCAACATATTACATGCCACCATGTTGGCGATGCAGCGCGCCGTGGCAGGCTTGAACGTGCGTCCCGAGAAAGTCTTGGTAGATGGTAATCGGACCCCGGATTTTGGCCTGCCTTCAGCCGCAGTGGTTAAGGGCGATGGCTTGATCCCTGTCATCAGCGCCGCCTCTATCATAGCCAAGGTCACCCGCGACCGGGAGATGGCCGAGCTTGACAGTCGCCACCCTGAGTATGGTTTTGCCGCCCATAAGGGCTACCCCACCAAGGCGCATTTCGAAGCCTTGAGTCAACACGGTGTCTTGCCTGAGCACAGACGCAGCTTCCGGCCGGTACGCGAATGGCTGGAGCAGCATTCATAAGCCGTACTGAAACCTAAAGATGCAACCAAAAGGGCAGCAGCGGCTGCCCTTTTTTGTGGCTCTGACATGGCGTAATCACAACGGCTGTACCTGCATTGTTGCCAAAACGTCTGCTTTGTTTCCCAAAACCGTGCTTGGCTTGCTCCTTTTAATTGGTAAATTTCTGCCCCATATCTGCAATATGTGATCTGCTGATGTAGACGTCAAGTTTATGAAAGTGTTAAATAATGTCTCTTTTTGGTTGCCTGTCGCAATTAATCTATACCGCGCACTGGATCGGGTAACCACAGCTGTACCGTGGTGGCGGTAGAGGAATATTTTGCATTGGAGGCAGTAGCATGGAGCATTCTTTACCTTATGATCCCGTTCATAAGGAGCGTTTTTGGCGTTCAGCGGTGGCGGATATTCGGCCCGAGACTGAGCTTTTTCGTGAGCTCATCCCCAGGCTCCCCATTGATACCAAACAACAACTCTCTTCGGCAGGTTCCTGTTTTGCCCAGCACATAGGAAATTGGCTGGAACAGCATAACTACTCTTATCTGCGCAGTGAGCTAAACCCAGATGTGACATCCAGTTTTGCCTTTGGCAACCTGTATAACGCCCGTGCTTTGTTGCAATGGTTTATCAAGGGGGAACAGGAACTTGCTCAGTACAGCATCTATTTTGATGAAGAAAACCAACGCTATTACGACTTACTGCTGCCGAAAAGCAAGGAAGGCTACTCCTCCCGGGAGGCATTGCTCGAATATCGTCGCAAGGTCGTGGCCGAAACCAAACGCCATATTGCCGCAAGTAACAGCTTTATTTTCACTCTGGGGTTGATTGAAACCTGGGTCGATCCCAATGGGGTTTGTTATCCCTCCTGTCCTGGAGTCAAACTGGGCGAGTTTGACCCTGATTGTTACCGGCTCAAGGTCTTTGATTACGAAGAGGTCTATATCGATCTCGACCGGCTGTTGCAGCAACTCAAGTGCATCAATCCAAAGCTGAAATTGATATTGACTGTATCTCCTGTGCCCCTCACAGCCACGGCCACTGAAGAACATGTGTTGGTGGCCAATGGTCATTCCAAGTCTGTTTTACGGGCCGTTGCCGGCAGCTTCTGCAAGGATGTCGCCGATGCCAGTTACTTTCCCTCCTATGAGTTGATCACTACCTCCTTGCCTGCGGATTTCCGGTTTCTGGACAACAGGCGCACTGTTTCCAAAGAGGGGGTCGGCTATGTGATGCGTCACTGGTCCAAGGCGTTGGCCTGCGAGGAAAACCTGGTTGCCAATCACCTTGAAGCCGATTGTGACGAAGAGTTGCTGGATGCCTTGCAAAGAACCGCCACAGGTGCCAAGGTCACGGCCGATACCCTGACACTGATTGGCGACAGCCATATGGGAAAATTGGCCAAGGCGTTTGAACATCTGGGGCAAGCTTTCTGCGGTGGCATGGTGATGAATGGCTCGGGATTTGCTCAGCATAAATTTGTACTGAGTCCGGAGAGTGACATCATGGTACCGCTGGAGAGTGCCGATTCGAGAAAGCTCTGGCAGCCGATCCTGGCCAACCTGGATGCTTTGGTAAAATCGGAGAAACTCGCAGACTCAGTTGTCTTGACCAATATAGGGCTACAGACGCATCAGACAGTTTCCATGTTTATTGAATGGATGCGGAATTCCAGAGCCGAAAAACTCAAGGATATTGAACTCAGCGACTATGTCGACTTCTTCAATGAACAGATGCAGGAGCAGATGACCATAGTGTTCAGGCTCAAAGAGCTGGGGCACAGAGTTGTGGTGATTTCAGATACCCCGTTCGTTGAGTATTTTGAAGAGTCCAAGTCAATGGCACCATTTGTGATGGCTTATATGGATGCCATGGAATATGTCTGGGATCAGATGGGGGTTGAGTTCCTGCACGCCGCCCGTCATTTCAACGAAACCATAACCGATCCTTTGGCCTATGCTTCAGAGCTGGTTTATGCCGATGGCCAACATGATTGGTTCCATGGTGGAGCGCCTTACTACGATTGGCTGGCGCGACAAATTAACGCCCTTCTGTAACTTCTTAACCCGGGCGCTGTCATTGATGGCGCCCGCAATCCATGGTTTGTCTCGCTGCTGATTTAACCGCGGCTTCGCAATACATTGTCCCTGTAGCTTGACCAGCCATGTCATGGCTTGCTGCCTTTATGCAGTGTATACGCCGAGTAGTGCAATGCCAATCCCGCCCATTTATACAGCTTTTATACAAACCCTACGGATATTTACACCCCGTTTTTATACCGGTTTTCATAAGCTTTGACCCTGAAATTAAAGTCTTTTTCAGGAGATATTCACTATGGCTGTTATGGAGTGGGCCGCTTTGCTGCTGGCCTTGGGATTATTTGGCTATCTGTTTTTTGCCCTGTTGCATCCAGAGGATTTCTGACTATGTTGACTATGGAATCCTTAGGTTTGCCGGCGATTTTTCTGGGGCTCTTGTTGGCGGTATCCCTATTGTTGGCAAAGCCGTTGGCGCTATTGATCCTGCATCAAAAGCTTTTCAAACGCGAGGCGGCGCTATGGTCCGGGATGGCCGCGGTATTTGAGGAGATGAACTGGCGCCAATATGCGGCGGCGCTCTTGTGTTTCAACGCCCTTGGCGCCCTGTGCCTGATGCTTATCCTGCTGTTGCAGCAATATCTGCCGCTTAACCCGCAAAACCTGCCGGGGATGGATTGGCAACTGGCGTTCAACACCTCAATCAGCTTTGTGACCAACACCAATTGGCAGGCCTATTCGGGCGAAACCAGTCTCAGTTACTTCAGCCAGATGGCGGGGCTGACGGTGCAGAACTTCTGCTCGGCCGCCACGGGTATGGTGGTGGCCTTTGCCATTATCAGAGCCTTGACAACCAAGGGGCAGACTATGCTCGGCAATGCTTGGTTGGATTTGCTGAGGGTGAACCTCTATCTGCTGTTGCCTCTGGCCTTGTTGATCGCCCTGTTGTTGGTGCAGCAGGGCGTCATTCAGAATCTTGCCGCTTATCTGCCGGTGACCGGATTGGAAGGGCAACAACAGCTGTTGCCCATGGGGCCGGTAGCATCCCAGGAAGCGATTAAGATGCTGGGTACCAATGGCGGCGGTTTCTTTGGTGCCAATTCGGCGCACCCCTTTGAAAATCCCACGGCGCTGAGCAATCTGCTGCAGATGCTGAGTATTTTCCTGTTGCCCTGCAGCCTGGTTATCGCCTTTGGTCTCTGCGCCGGGGATTGGCGCCAGGGGGCGAGTATTTTGGGGTGTATGGCATTGGTGTTTGTGGCGGCCTTTCTATGGATAAATCACTCTGAGCTGCAACTGCAGCAGATGGCCGACATTCACTTCCCTGGCAATATGGAAGGCAAGGAGACCCGCTTTGGCATCGGAGCAAGCAGCCTGTTTGCCACTGTCACCACGGCAGCTTCCTGCGGCGCGGTGAATGCCATGCACGACTCCTTTACCGCGCTTGGCGGCATGATGCCCATGTGGTTGATGCAACTTGGTGAGGTGATCTTCGGCGGCGTTGGCAGCGGTTTTTACGGCATCTTGTTGTTTGTATTCCTGACAGTGTTTATTGCCGGACTGATGATAGGCCGCAGCCCCGAGTATCTGGGCAAGAAGATTGAAACCCGGGAGATGAAACTCGTCTGTCTGGCACTGCTCTGTTCGCCTGTGATAGTGCTGTCCGGCGCGGCGCTTGGCTTGGTGCTCTCTCCCGAGTCGCTGCAGGAAACCGGCCCCCATGGCTTCAGCGAGCTGCTATACGCCCTGTCATCGGCGGCCAACAACAACGGCAGCGCCTTTGGTGGCTTCAACGCCAATACGCCTTTTTACAACCTTCTGCTGGCGGCGGCCATGCTACTTGGGCGCTTTGGCGTGATCCTACCTGTGCTGATGATAGCCGGCAGTATGGCTGCCAAACCCGCCCAAGAGGCAGGCCCAGGCACCTTGCCCACCCATGGCTGGCTGTTTGCCAGCATGTTGCTGGGAACCCTCTTGCTCTTTGGCGCCTTGACCTTTATTCCGGCATTGACTCTCGGGCCTGTGGCCGAGCAGCTGACATTCCCGTTGCCGCAAACACTGACGACAGCTCAATGAATTCAGGGAGAAACAGACAATGAAAACCTTCAGTTTTGATATAACGCCTGATCATCCAAGAGAGACAGGCTGCAACAAGCGTCATCCCGTGCTGCAGATAGATGCCGCCATGCTGAGGCAAACGCTGCTAAGCACGCTGACCAAGCTGAACCCCAGAGTGCAGCTGAAGAACCCCATCATGTTTGTGGTTTATGTCGCCAGTATTCTTCTGTCGCTGGAGGCGGTGGCCATAGGCTTGGGTTGGCGCGCCGGAAATCCCTGGTTCAGCGGTATTATCGCCATCTGGCTGTGGCTGACCTTGCTGTTTGCCAACTTTGCCGAGGCGCTGGCCGAGGGACGCAGCAAGGCGCAGGCCGACAGTCTGCGGGGACTCCGACGCAGCAGTTGGGCCAACAAGCAGACAGACAAGGGGCTTGAGAAAGTGCTCGCCGATACCCTGAAGTGCGGTGATATCGTGCGGGTGGAAGCCGGTGAGATCATTCCCTGCGATGGGGAGATTATTCAAGGGGTTGCCTCTGTGGATGAGAGCGCCATTACCGGTGAGTCGGCACCCGTTATCCGCGAGTCCGGCGGCGACTTCAGCTCTGTGGTGGGTGGAACCCGGCTGTTGTCAGACTGGCTGGTGGTGCGCTGCGCCCAGGAGAGCGGCAATACCTTTCTCGATCGCATGATTGCCATGGTGGACGGCGCCAAGCGGCGCAAGACCCCCAATGAGGTGGCGCTGAATATTTTGCTGATCACCCTGACGCTGATTTTCCTGTTGGTCACTGTGACTTTGGCGCCATTTTCCGCTTATGGTGCCATGGACAGCGGCGGCGAGCCTATCTCGATGACGGTGCTGCTGGCGCTGCTCATCTGCCTCATCCCCACCACCATAGGCGGGCTGCTGTCTACCGTGGGTATCGCCGGCATGAGCCGCATGATAGGCGTCAATGTGATAGCCACTTCGGGAAGGGCGGTGGAAGCCGCCGGTGATGTGGATGTGCTCTTGCTGGACAAGACAGGCACCATCACCCTGGGCAATCGCCAGGCGAGTGATTTTCTGCCTGTGGCCGGTATAGCTGAAGAGGCGTTGGCCAATGCGGCGCAGCTGGCCTCTCTTGCCGATGAAACCCCGGAGGGGCGCAGCATAGTGGTGCTGGCAAAACAGAAGTTTGCCATCCGGGAGCGCAGTCTTGCCGAACTCGACGCCAGTTTTATTCCCTTTACTGCCCAAACCCGCATGAGCGGTATCAATCTGGGGACGAGGCAGATACGCAAAGGTTCTTTCGATGCCATCAGCCAATATGTGAAGGCCAACGGCGGCGAGGTTCCCAAAGAACTGGGAGCCCTGGTGGATAAGGTGGCCAAGCAGGGCTCCACTCCTCTGGTGGTGGCCGAAGGCAACAAACTTCTCGGGGTGATAGCGCTCAAGGACATAGTCAAAGGCGGTATCAAGGAGCGCTTTATCCAACTGCGCAAGATGGGCATCAAAACCGTGATGATCACCGGCGATAACCCGCTCACCGCCGCGGCCATTGCCGCCGAGGCCGGGGTGGATGAGTATCTGGCCGAGGCCACACCCGAAGCCAAGCTGGCACTGATTCGGCAATACCAGAATGAGGGCCGCCTGGTGGCCATGACAGGCGATGGCACCAATGATGCACCTGCGCTGGCACAGTCGGATGTAGCCCTGGCAATGAACTCGGGCACCCAGGCGGCCAAGGAGGCCGGTAATATGGTGGATCTCGACTCCAACCCCACCAAGCTTATCGAAGTGGTGCATATCGGCAAACAGATGTTGATGACCCGTGGCTCGCTTACCAGCTTCAGCATAGCCAACGATCTGGCCAAGTATTTTGCCATCATTCCCGCGGCCTTCAGCACCACCTTTCCGGCGCTAGAGAGCCTCAATCTGATGCGACTGCACTCGCCCGAGTCGGCGGTCATTTCGGCGGTGATCTTCAATGCGCTGATCCTGGTGGCGCTGTTGCCGCTGGCGCTCAAGGGCGTGCGTTATCGCGCCATGGCGGCCGCCGCAGTGCTCAAACGCAACCTGTTGTTTTATGGGGTTGGCGGCCTACTGTTGCCCTTTGTTGCCATTAAAGTCATAGACGCATTGCTTGCCGCCACTGGCTGGATCTGATTGGAGTATGTTATGAAAACCTTGAAAATGGGCTTGTGGGTATTCGGCGTTATCTTTGTCGTGACCGGGTTGGTCTATCCGCTGCTGGTAACCGTTGGCGCCACGGCATTGTTCCCGCACCAGGCGGGAGGCAGCATAATAGAGCGAGATGGCGTCTTACTGGGCTCAGAGCTTATCGGGCAGGAGTACAAGACGGACGGTTTTTTTCATGGTCGCGCCTCGGCCTCGGCTTATGACGCCCTGGCTTCCGGCGGCAGTAATCTGTCGCCCCACAGCCGTGAGTTGCAATCCCTGTGGCAGCAGCGAGCCGCGGCCTTGAATGCCCACAACCCTGGAAATTCGTCTGTGCCTGGGCTGCTGGTCACTGCCTCCGGCAGTGGTCTGGACCCTCATATCTCACCCGAGGCCGCCTATTGGCAGCTGGGGCGAGTCGCCAAGGCGAGAGGGGTATCAGAGGCGCGGTTAAAGGCACTGATTGACAGCCATATTCGGCAGCCGCCCTTGCCCTTTATCGGCCAGCCCACGGTCAATGTATCATTGCTGAACCTGGCATTGAGCAAAATGGAGTAATCACTTGTCAGAAATCAGGCCCAATGCCGACTTGCTGCTACAGCAACAGCCGTCCTCCCGGGGGCGGCTCAAAATCTTCTTTGGCGCCTTTGCCGGGGTGGGCAAAACCTATGCCATGCTCAGCGAGGCTCGCAGGCTAAGACTGCAGGGGCTGGATGTACTGGCCGGATTGGTGGAAACCCACGGCAGAGATGAGACGGCGGCCCTGCTCGAAGGCCTGGAGCTGCTGCCGCCCAAAGCGCTGAACATAATGCACAGGCGTTATCAGGAGTTTGATATCGATGCCGTGCTTGCCCGGCATCCGGCGCTGGTATTGGTCGATGAGCTGGCCCACAGCAATGCCCCGGGATGCCGTCACCGCAAACGCTGGCAGGATGTCAAAGAGTTGCTGGATGCCGGTATAGATGTGTTTACCACAGTCAATGTGCAGCATCTGGAAAGCCTCAACGATCTGGTGGGCGGCATTACCGGTATCAAGGTGTCGGAAACCCTGCCGGACTCAGTGTTTTATGAGGCCGACGAAGTGGTGCTGGTGGACCTGCCACCCGATGACCTGATGCAGCGAATGCGTGAGGGTAAAATCTATCTCTCATCCCAGGTGGAAAGGGCGATAGAAAACTTCTTCAACCGTCAGAATCTCACCGCGCTCAGGGAGTTGGCCCTCAACGCCACCGCCGAGCGGCTGGAGCAGCGCAGGCGTCAGGACAATGAGCCCGGCCTCAGGGGCGGCCTGCTGCTTGGGCTGACCCATGGTGAGCAGCAGGAGAAGCTTATTCGCCACGCCATGCGTCTGGCCAAGCGTCTCAACTGCCGCTGGTATGCCCTGCATGTGGAAACGCCCGAGACGCAGCAGTGGGATGATAGCAAGCGGCAACAGCTGCAGGATAACCTCAAGCTGGCCGAGAGCCTGGGGGCCGAGACCGCGACTCTGGTGGATCATGATATCTGCCACGGCTTGCTGGAATTTGCCGGCGAGCACAGGTTGGAGCGGGTCCTTATTGGTCACCACAGCGGCAAGCGGCAGCTGCCATGGCGCCGGGAGCTGGGCCAGCGTTTGAGAAAGCGCGCCGCAGATGAGGAGATTATCAGCCTCAACCTTGATCAAGCCACTAAGCAGCCCAAGGCCGCCAATCCCAGAGCCTGGCCCAGGCTGCGCCCGGCGAATATTGCCCTGGCCCTGGGTATGTCGGCCTTTTGTACCTTGCTTGGCTATTGGTTGGCGCCCTGGTTTCACGCCACCAACATAGTGATGATCTACCTCTTGGGCACTGTCTTGCTGTCGCTCAGGCTCGACAGAATGAGTGCCTTGTTGGCAACTTTGGTCAATGTGGCCTGTTTTGACCTCTTCTTTGTCGAGCCCAGGTTCTCCTTCTCGGTTGCCGATGCCCAATATCTGATGACCTTCTTCGCCATGGCCATAGTCAGTATCGCCATCACCCAACTCACACATACCACGCGTATTCAGGCGCAAATGGCCCGGCAGCGGGAGCTGCGCACCTATCAGCTGTTTGAGATGTCGCAGCAACTGGGCTCGGCGCAAACCGAGCGGGAGATGGCTGCCATCGCCCAGCAGCATATCGGCAAGAGCTTCGCCGCGGCGGTGGCGGTATTGAAGGCCGAAGAGCAGGGGACCTTGCTGTTGACCAAGGGTTTTACCCGTTATGATTCGGCCATTGCCAAGTGGAGCATAGCCAACAACTGCGCAGCCGGCGCCGGAACGGATACCCTGCCCAATGCCGGTTGCTACTATCAGCCGGTAGCGATAGAGCAGCGGGTGCTGGCCATGGTGGTGCTCGAGCCTGTGAGTCTCAGCGGTTGGCTGGCACCTGAGCAGCAAAGGCTGCTCAATGCCTTTGTTTGCCTGTTGGCGCAGGCGCTTGAGCGGCTCGAGCTGGCCAAGGCCTCCAAGCAGGCGCAGTTGAATGTGGAAACCGAAAAGATGCGCAGCACCATGCTCTCTTCCCTGTCCCATGACTTGCGCACGCCGCTGACGCTTATCCGCAACCAGAGCGACAGCCTGGTGACCAGTCTGGCGCCTTTCCCCGAACAGTGTCAGCAGGCGCGCCAACTGGCGCAGCGGATAGGTGAAACCATTCGGTTGACCAACAATGTGATGGAGATGATCCGCCTCGAGTCCTGCCATTTTATTTTGCAGCTTGACTGGCAGGATCTGGAGGAGATCCTCGGGGTGACGCTAAGGCAACTGGAACCCAGAACCCTGGTTCGGTTGAATATCCCTGCCGAGCTGCCGCTTATCTATTGCGATGGCAATCTCATTCAGCGGGTGCTGTTGAATCTTTTGGAAAATGCATTTAAATATGGTCCGCCGGAGGTACAGATAAACATCAGTGCCCAGTTGGATGCCGAGCAGTTTTATATCGAAGTGGCCGACAACGGGCCCGGGCTTCCCACAGAGGATGCCAGTTGGCTGTTTACCAAGTTTGAGCGCGGTAACAAGGAGTGTGGCATTCCCGGGCTGGGGCTCGGCTTGGCCATCTGTCAGGCGATAGTCTCGGCCCATGGCGGCCGTATCTGGGCCCATAACCGCGAGCAGGGCGGCGCCGTGTTCACCTTCAGCTTGCCCTATGTTTCACCGCCCGAGATGTGCGGCGAAGAAGAGTATTTACCCGAGCAGGAATCCAGTTATGCCAGCATTGATTGATCCGCAGCCGTTTCATCATAGAAGGGTATTGGTGATAGATGATGCCCAGGAGATCTGTCAGTTTGTCAGTAAGGCCTTGCAGCAGTTGGGGCTTGAGGTGTTCACCGCTCACTCGCTCAATCAGGGCTTGATGGAGGCCTCGACCCGGCAGCCGGATACTGTGATCCTGGATCTCGGTTTGCCCGATGGCGATGGCCAGAGCTTTATTCCCCGTTTTCGCAGCTGGAGTGATGCCCCTGTGATAGTGCTGTCGGCCCGCAGCGATGAAGCCGACAAGGTGCAGGCGCTTAACAGCGGCGCCGACGATTACCTGTGCAAGCCCTTCGGCATAGAGGAGTTGCTGGCCCGGGTGCGGGTGGCGTTGAGGCGACACTTGCGCCACAGCCATGAGCCTGAAGCTCAGGTGCAGCTGGGAGAGGTCTTGTTCGACCGCCGCCGTCAGCAGCTGAGCCGTAACGGCGAGCCCGTGCATCTGACCAAGACGGAATTAAAGCTCCTGAACGCCTTGCTGGAGCAGCCGGGCAAGGTGTTGACTCAACAGAGCCTGCTGAAACAGGTCTGGGGGCCGACATTTGTCGAGCATGGCCACTATGTGCGCACCTATATGAAGCATCTGCGCAATAAGATAGAAGCTGAGCCCGCCAACCCCAAATACCTGCTCACGGAAATCGGCATAGGTTATCGCCTCGTCAGCGGTAAATAATGGAGAGGCCCGGCTCGGCTTCAGGCCTTAGTTTTTGATTTTGTCGCAAAAGCCGCCAGATAATGCCTTTGGCGTGATTTTGCCGGCAAGGCGGCCGGTTTTAACTTTGGTGAACCTCTTCCGGCGTGTTATCTTTCCCTATTGATTTTCAGCCAGTCAGAGCAATCGGATTTTCATGTCACAGCCCCGTTTCGTCCATCTACGTGTTCACTCAGACTTTTCCATGACCGATGGTCTGGCCAAGGTCAAGCCCATTCTGGCCAAGGTGGCCGATGAGGGCATGGCGGCAGTGGCGCTGACGGATCAGAACAACCTCTGTGGTCTGGTGAAATTCTACGGTGGCTGTCATGGCGCCGGGATAAAACCCATCATAGGGGCCGACTTCTGGATGTTGGTGCCCGGCTTTGAAGATGAGTTCTGCGCGCTTACTGTGCTGGCCATGGATAACGACGGCTACCAGAACCTGACTCAGCTGATCTCCAAGGCCTATCTGCGCGGTCAGGTGCGTGACCGGGTCGCTATCGATCAGGAGTGGCTGCTGGAGCACGGCGCCGGTATTTTGCTGCTCTCCGGCGCAAGGGAAGGGGACCTGGGCAAGGCACTACTCAAGGGCAACCTGAACCAGGCCCAGGAACTGACCGATTTCTACAAGCAGCACTTCAACGACCGTTACTTTATTGAACTGATCCGTACCGGGCGCCCGGATGAGGAGCGCTACCTGCATATGGCGGTGGAACATGCCGCCAACACAGGCCTGCCTGTGGTTGCCACCAACCAGGTGGTGTTCATGACCCCGGAAGAGTTCGAGGCCCATGAAATCCGGGTGGCTATCCACGATGGCTACACTCTGGCTGACCCCCGTAGACCCAAGAAATACAGCGAGCAGCAGTATCTCAAGACAGAAACTGAGATGTGCGAGCTGTTTGCCGACATTCCGGAAGCGCTGCAAAACACGGTGGAGATAGCCAAGCGCTGTAACGTTACCGTGCGGCTTGGCGAGTACTTCCTGCCCAACTTCCCCACGGGTGAGCTGTCCACCGCGGACTATCTGGTGATGCGCTCCAAAGAGGGGCTGGAAGAGCGTCTCGAGTTCCTGTTTCCGGACCCACAGGTGCGGGCGGAAAAGCGCGGCGAGTATGACGAGCGTCTGGATATTGAGCTCAAGGTAATCAACCAGATGGGCTTCCCCGGCTACTTCCTTATCGTGATGGAGTTTATCCAGTGGGGTAAGGACAACGGCATTCCCGTGGGCCCTGGGCGGGGGTCGGGTGCCGGCTCCCTGGTGGCCTATGCGCTTAAGATCACTGACTTGGACCCGCTGGAATTTGACCTGCTGTTCGAACGTTTTCTTAACCCCGAGCGGGTGTCGATGCCCGACTTCGACGTCGACTTCTGTATGGACAGGCGCGACGAGGTTATCGATCACGTGGCCGAACTCTATGGCCGGGATGCGGTATCGCAGATCATTACCTTCGGTACCATGGCCGCCAAGGCGGTAGTGCGTGATGTGGGCCGGGTGCTGGGTCACCCCTATGGTTTTGTCGACAGAATTTCCAAGATGATCCCGGCCGAGCCCGGGATGACGCTGGCCAAGGCTTTCGAGGCCGAGCCTGCGCTGCCCGAAGCCTATGAGGCCGATGAGGATGTCAAAGACCTTATCGACATGTGCCGCAAGCTTGAGGGGGTGACCCGTAACGCGGGTAAGCACGCCGGGGGCGTGGTGATTGCGCCGACCAAGATCACCGACTTCTCGCCGCTTTATTGCGACGCCGAAGGTAAAAACCCGGTGACCCAGTTCGACAAGAACGACGTGGAAACCGCCGGTCTGGTGAAGTTTGACTTCCTGGGTCTCAGAACCCTGACCATTATCGACTGGGCACTGGGGATGATTAATCCAAGGCTCGCCAAGCTCGGCAAGCCGCCGGTCGATATTGCCGCCATTCCGCTGGACGATGCCAAGTCCTTCGGGGTACTGAAACGCTACGAAACCACGGCGGTATTCCAGCTGGAATCCCGCGGCATGAAAGATCTTATCAAGCGTCTGCAGCCCGACTGTTTCGAAGATATGATCGCTCTGGTGGCCCTGTTCCGCCCAGGCCCGCTGCAGTCGGGGATGGTAGATAACTTTATCGAGCGTAAGCACGGCCACGAGGCCATCTCCTACCCGGATGAGAAGTGGCAACACGAGAGCCTTAAACCGATTTTGGATCCTACCTACGGCATCATCCTCTATCAGGAACAGGTGATGCAGATTGCCCAGACGCTGGCAGGGTATACCCTGGGCGGCGCGGACATGCTGCGCCGGGCCATGGGTAAGAAAAAACCGGAAGAGATGGCCAAGCAGCGTGCCGGTTTTGAGGCCGGGGCGATAAAAAACGGCGTCGACGGCGAACTGGCGATGAAGATCTTCGACCTGGTGGAGAAATTCGCCGGTTACGGCTTCAACAAATCGCACTCGGCCGCCTATGCACTGGTGTCTTATCAGACACTCTGGCTCAAGACCCACTATCCGTCTGAATTTATGGCGGCGGTAATGTCCGCCGATATGGACAACACAGACAAGATAGTGACCCTGGTGGATGAATGTGAGCGCATGGGACTCAAGCTTATTCCGCCGGATGTCAACAAGGGCCTGTTCAAGTTTACCGTCGATGAAGAGCTCAATATCGTCTACGGCATAGGCGCCATCAAGGGTGTGGGCGAGGGGCCGGTCGAATCGATTCTGGAAGCCCGCAAGGGTGGGCCGTTCAAAGACTTGTTCGACTTCTGCGCCCGGGTGGATTTGAAAAAACTCAACCGCCGGGTGATTGAGAAGCTTATCAATGCCGGCGCCATGGACAATCTGGGGCCGCACCGGGCTTCCATGATGGCTACCTTGCCGGAGGCGATACGCGCCGCCGATCAGCACGCCAAGGCCGAAGCCATAGGTCAGTGCGACATGTTCGGTCTGCTCAACGACGACCCCCAGGACAGCAAACAACAGTTTGTTGACTGCCCGCGTTGGCCGGACAAGGTCTGGTTGGAAGGGGAGCGTGAGACCCTGGGGCTTTACCTCACAGGTCACCCCATCAACCAATATCTCAAAGAGCTCAGGCACTACACCTCCGGGCGGCTCAAGGATATTCACCCCACAGACAGGGGCAAGACGGTCAAGGCCGCCGGATTGGTGGTCGCCACCCGGGTGATGCTGACCAAGCGAGGCTCCAAGATGGGGCTGCTGACGCTGGACGACAAGAGTGCCCGTCTGGAAGTGATGCTGTTTACCGAGGCCTTCGAGAAATTCAATCACCTGCTGGAGAAAGACAGGATCCTCATCTGTGAAGGTGAAGTGAGCTTCGATGACTTCTCCGGCGGCAACCGGATGACGGCGCGCAACATCATAGATATGGGCGAAGCCCGCAGCCACTTTGCGGCGGCGGTGGAGCTGGATCTCGACGCGGCAATATTGAGCCCGGAATGGCTGACACAGTTTTATGAGACCCTCTCACCCTGGCGCGGCGGCTCTGTGCCTGTGGCGATCAACTATCGTCAGTCCCTGGCCAAGGGGCAGTTCCGTTTGAGTGACGACTGGCGGGTGAACCCCAGCGATGAACTCATGATGGCACTGGAAGCCATGCTCGGCACAGATAAGGTCAGGATCCTCTTTTAATGTCTCATACTCTGGTCGATACCCTGGTATTCAAGTTAACGGCGCTGCTGGATCAAATCGGCGCCACGGCTGACAACCACCTCTGGCTGGGTTACAGCGGCGGTATGGACTCAGAGCTGTTGGCCTATACCTTGGCGCGCTTTCGCCAGACTCATCCCAAGACGCCTTATCAAGTCTCCCTGGTGCACGTACACCATGGCCTCAGCCGCAATGCCGATGCCTGGGCGGCCCATTGTCGCCAAAGAGCCGAGCATTATGGCCTGAATTTTGTTCTTCGGAAGGTGCAACTTGAGCTCGGCCCGCGCGTCAGTATCGAGGCCGAGGCGCGGCGCGGCCGCTATCAGGCGATTGCCGAGCTGCTCAATCCCGGCGACATTTTGCTGACGGCCCATCATCAGGACGATCAGTTGGAGACGCTGCTGCTGGCACTCAAGCGTGGTCAGGGCCCCAAGGGACTGGCGGCCATGGGGCAAGCCCAGCACTTGGCCCAGACACCCAAGGAAGAAAGTGCACCATGCTGGCAATTACGGCCCATGCTGGACAGCAGCCGGGCTCAGATAGAGCAGGCGGTGGCGAGTCTCGAGCTGCCCTATATCAATGATGAGAGTAATCAGGACACCCAGTATGACCGCAACTTCCTGCGCGCCGAGGTGATCCCTGTACTCAAGCAGCGCTGGCCTTCGATTGCCACTACGGCCTCACGCAGCGCCGCGCTGTGCGCCGAGCAGCAGTTGCTGCTCGATGAAGTCAGCACCGAAAAGTTACAGTCCTTGCTCAGCCGTTGCCGCTTCAGCGGCGTTCGGGTACTGGATAGCGCCGGGCTCAAAGCGCTGTCACCCCAGTGGCAGGCGCAGTTGCTGCGGCAGTTTATTCAGATGCAGCGCTTGCCCTTACCGGCGCAGGTGCAGTTGCAACAAGCCTTGGCGCAGTTACTCGATGCCAGGGAGGATGCTCAGCTTGAGCTTAGCTTTAAGGGATTGCTCCTCAGGCGTTATGGGCAACAGATCTATGCCATGGCGCCTCTGCCGGGGGCAGCATTCCAGCTGCTTGATGGGGTAGGTTCGGTTGAAGTTGATGTAGCTGCAAAACCTTCGAAACTGACCCTGAGCACAAAGCAGCTGCAAGCATTGAGCCAAGGGCAGAGTCTGAGTGTTGGGCTCGCCTCCCCCTGGCAGCGCCTGGAGCTGACATTGGCTGACTCAGGGCCCAGGGTGGCGCTGGCTCAGGTAATGTCTCCACAACTGGCGTCACTAAGGGTAAAAGTTCAGCCATCAGATACCGCTGCAGCACCTGAACTGGTCATGGGGCTCAAGGGCAGTTACCGCTGTCAGCCCCACAATCGCGACAAGGGCCGTGAGCTCAAGAAACTCTGGCATGAACTCGGGGTGCCGCCCTGGCTCAGAGACAGAGTGCCGCTGCTGATGCAAAATGGCCGACTGCTGGCGCTGGCCGGTGGTTTTGTCGAGCGTAGCGCACTGGCCTCTGGCTCTGAACCCGGAATCGTATTGAAGCTGGTTGCTGAAGCAACCCCTTAGCGCAAATAGTTGCGGGCACAGCGGCTCGGGAGGCGTTCTTGCTAATCGCTATTCAGCGTATGCAACAGTATTCTCTCACCTTCGGAGAGGCTATCGCCCTTAAGGAACTTTGCTGCCACAGGATTGCCATTAGAGCCCTGTCCAACGCTCAATGACTTCAAATGGTGACAACGCTTGTTGTGCAGCCAGGTCGATTTTGAGCACCAAATGGTAGTGATTACTCATAACCGCATAAGCGCAAACGTCGATGCAGAATACTGACGACAACTGCCTGATTTTATCCACTATCCAGCCACGTCTATGCTCGTAACTGCGTCCAGACAGTGCATCCTCACCACACAAAAATGCCCTTCTCACGCAGCGATTAATCACGTGGTAGAAAGGTGTACTTTCAGCATCTATCAACTGACGACGGGCAGTGGTCATGACCAACCTAGACTGAGCTTTGATGGGTATTTCAAAGGCTAGTCAAGGCTGTGTGAAACATCAAAAAGATATGACTGTCCTGTCTTTGTTGTGGTCCTGTCTTTGTTGCGTAACGTAGCTGGCTCCGAGTGCATTGGATTGTTAGACCCGCACAATAACACTTGGTTACAAGGCGTCCGTTTTTGCATATGTATTAAGCAGTAATTTTGCTGAAAGAACCCTTTTATGATGGTTCAAACTTAACTGGCTATACAATTCGTTAAGCAACCGGAACGTTTCGCGAGGGTACATGCGATTGGCTTCGCTATAACCGCGTGCGTTAGCTTCCCAATGGGCAAAAGCCCCATTTTCATCGTCTCTCAACGTGTCGCGACAATACTGTATAAGCTCTTTAGGATCAGTAAGTGAGTGGTAAAACTGAGTAATCAATGTTTGATCATACCGCCAAGGAAAGCGTGATAGCTCCACTTTCCAATGATCGAGATATCCAGAAGTACGGAACGCGTTAGCAATTGAGTGATCTAAATCTTCCCGCCGGATTACCAAACTATCTATATCATTAATGCTTTCGACATTAGGGTCTAATGCTCGTATGGCCATAAGCAAATTGTTAGTTTTTTCTCGCATTCCTTCGGTTGTATCACCTACCTGCTTTATTGTTTTGACTTCATTGTCTGAAACCACAACCCATGGATTCTCGACGTGCATCAATAGCTCAGAGTTCTTCAGATCATTCGGAGTGCAGTAATCAGGATTATTCACCAACATGATTCCTGCAGATGCATAGGCTCTAGCTACCATTCGTGAACAGAACTGCTTAATACCTCCTTTTCCAGCGATTTCCGGTGCTATTGATTTTGCAGCCTCTATTTTTGTATAAGATGTTCCTGTAGAGGCTCTTGCATAATTTACAATACTGTCTGCTTGAACCTGTGAAAGAGGTGTTTTTAGTCTCAAAATGTAGATCGCACATTCATCATCGTATAGGAGCTTCTGTATATTCCTTGCTTGCACACCTTCTTCCGTCGAATCAATGACAGACCCATAGGCAACACAAATCATAGCGTGAGATATATCACTGCGAGTTACTTTACGGATAAACCCACTGTCTTTCCCGGAAGTGGTCGTGAGAACAACATCGCCTTTCATCAGGATATCGGTATTAATTCTTTTCATAACGTTCCCAAAGGTCTAACGCCGCATTCAGCGGCTTGTCCGCTGCAATGCTTTGTTAGCCATTTCCAGCTCTAAATCATATAACTGCGTACTTACCTTATCGGATAATACTTTGTAGTCTTCTGTGACTTGCTCTTGACTCTTATTGGCAAGAAAAAACAAAGTGCCAGACATCGACTTGAGTAATGCAATTATAGGGTCGTGAGCGTCAAGCTTGTTATTTTTAGACCAGCGATCAATAGCTTTCTCTGTCAAACTCAATAAAGACTCGATGAATAGCCCAGATCCATTAACGATTTTGAGTGCATCTCTCTGTGCGTTGATTCTGTTATTAAATTCGCTCATAAATATCATTCTTCATAATTTTTAATATCCCCGTCATCCATGAATCTATTTCACCTAAAGCTTTTTTTGCTTGATCTATTTCGGCACTGTTTAGAATTGCGCCTAAGCCTCTTGTGCAGAGCACTCTGGATCTTTCTAACAAACTATATGTAGACGCATCAATAGGAATGCTGTGGTTACCCAAGTTGCGAGCTGAATTACGAGT